>JBAWWO010000003.1 GCA_037146715.1 Alphaproteobacteria bacterium | reverse complement strand
TCTCGTACATTAGAAGCCTGAGATCCCGCCGTTTTGCGATGAAGTGCCCCAAAAGGATAGTTTTCTAAAAACCCAGATTTTGCGGGCAATTCGCGTGAAACCAGGGTCGAGGGCTTCGACATGTACATCTCGTACATTAGAAGCCTGAGATCCCGCCGTTTTGCGATGAAGTGCCCCAAAAGATGGGTTTTAAGAGTACCGTAGTCCCGTAATTTTGTGGTCCAGCGCCCGCCTATAATAGGTAAAGTTTTCCAGATTCTTTCCGTGCAAGTTCTTTTGAGAGGGCATCTTGATGTTTTTTGGGTTAATCTGATTATTTTTAAGTAAGACCTCATAGTGCAAATGAGGCCCTGTTGCCCGGCCCGTTGCCCCTACGTATCCAATAACATCCCCTTGCTTTACATGGGTACCCTTACGCATGTTGGATGCATACCGGCTCAAGTGTGCGTACGCCGTAGAATAGGTCGCAGAGTGTTGAATCAAAATGTAGTTTCCATAGGATCCTAAATATCCTATCTTCTTCACGAATCCATCACCTGCTGACATAATGGGCGTTCCTGTGCGCGCCCTAAAGTCTATTCCTTTATGCATCTTGCTGAAGCCTAAGATGGGATGCATTCTGCTTCCGAAACCTGAATTAACCCGTGCCCCTTTGATGGGAGTTTGAAGTAGCGCTTTTCGGATACCTTGGCCCTTTTCATTGAAATATTCTAATTCCGTTTCTTTTAAAGAGTACCGATAAATTTTGTGTTTTTCCTTGGCCGTATTCATATTAATATAGACTATGCTTCCCGTATCCACGAATCCTGTCTCATCGTCATAGGCTTTTTCAATCAATACTTCAAACGTATCCCCCCGATGTATGGATCGTTCTAAGTCAAAGGAATAGCTTAAAAGTTTGGCCAGTTTATTCATATTTGATTTGCTCATGCCAGCTCTAAGAGCATCTGAATAAATGCTCTTCTGAATAGTGCCCTTAAAAAACTTCAGCGTATTGGGCAAAGAAAAAGGCGGATATTCCATCGAAAATTTACCCGTTTCCCCATTTCTAATAACCGAAAATTTCTTGCCTGGCGGCGTTAAGAAAATAATCTTGGTTAGTTTTAGCAAAGGACTATTTTTAACCTTAGAATAGGTCAGATAGAACCGCTGTCCCCGCTTAACTTCCGTTGATTTGTAATGGGACCCAATGGCTTTTAAAATATCCATGCCTTCTTTTTGATCAACGCCATTAGACTTCAAGAACTTTACAAATTTACCATCTTTTTTTACCACCAGGTCCCGCTTAAAGACTGATGGTTTAGAGGCCACAAAGGCGCCAGACTTCGTATCAATGGTAAAATTTTGACTTTGGGAAATTAAAGAATCTTTCGTTTTTTGATCGGCTACAACCTGTGCGTCCGCAGCAGTTTCTGCTGTATCTGCCACAGAAGATCTGATGTTGCGATATACATCAAAACCAATAAGGAAAATCCCTATCAGTAAACAGCCTAAGCCAACAATTAGTTCTAACCGACGAAATTTCATACAGAGCTTCCCGGAAGACCCTTAGAGGTCGAATATTCAAAATGGAATACTTCCCCCGGATACACAATAGATCTTGCCTGATGGGCTGCTTGCGCCGCCTCAGCAAACCCCGTTAAAATAAGCTTTTGTTTATGGGGGTAGGATGCAATATCCCCAATGGCAAAAATCCCCGCTTCAGAAGTCTGACAGGTCGCCGGGTCCACCACAATATGTGATTTATCAAGGGTGAGCCCCCAAGTTGCAATGGGGCCCAAATTCATGGAAAGCCCAAAAAACGCCAGTAAATAATCCGCGTCAATGGCTTTACGTTCGCCTTCTAAATCAGACACAATCACCTGACGCAAAACCCCATTTTCGCCATCCAAATCAGCCAGCTGAAAAGGAATTGCTAAGTCCAAGGCACCTTGGGATGCCAACTCATGAAGCTGCCCCACACTATCAGGGGCCGCCTTAAATTTGGGTCGCCGATGCACAACCGTCACGCGTTCCGCAATAGGTGCAAGATTCAGGGCCCAATCGATAGCAGAGTCCCCTCCCCCCGCAATGACCACTTTTTTACCCCGAAAGTTTTCCATATTGCGCACATGATAAAACACACTTTTGTTTTCGAAAGACTCTATGTTTTCCAAGGGGGGACGATTAGGTCCAAAAGCCCCAACGCCCGCCGCAATAATAACAATTTTCGATCGTACTATTTTCCCCGTTGACGTCGTAATCTCCCACTGGTTTTCTACGGGCTGCAAGCTAACCACTTGTTGGTTTAAATGATAAACAGGGCTAAAAGGCGCCGCCTGGGCCTTAAGATTATCGATCAGTTCTCCCGCCAAAATTTTGGGGTGCGCTGGAATATCATAAATAGGCTTTTCAGGGTACAGGGCAACGCATTGGCCCCCCACTTCTGGCAAGGCATCAATCACATGAGTTTTCAATTTCATCATGCCGCATTCAAAGATGGCGAACAGGCCAACGGGCCCCGCCCCTATTATCGTAACATCTGTTGTATGAATCATGATTTCCTTTAATACCACATAAAAAACTGATATGGTTTTTTCAATATGAGCACAAAAACCTACCTACTCTCCTTTGAGAAAGATACTAAAAAGTTAGCAATAACACTAGCCGAATTTGTATCAAAAGGACACATTATTTTGTTGGAAGGAAATCTGGGGGCCGGCAAAAGCACCTTTGCACGCTATTTCATTCAATCCTTGATGGGTGAGGCCACAGAAGTGCCCAGCCCAACTTTCACCCTTTTACAAACCTATGAGGCTGAAAAATTTTTTATTTCTCATTTTGACCTCTATCGCATTAAAGACCCCATGGAAATCAGCGAGCTTGGCCTGGACGAAGCCTTTGCCTCAGGCGTGACCCTGATCGAATGGCCCGAACGTCTGGGGCCCTATATGCCCAAAAACCCCATCATCCTGCGCTTTGAGGAAAAAAATGACCAGCGGTGGGTTCACGTTTCTGGAGTGAATCTTGTTGGGTAATTAGAGTTAATCTCACCCTCTATTGCTTTCCTCAACTCTCTTTTTGCTTTCCTCGGGCTTGACCCGAGGACCCACGCCTTACCTCCCCGCACCCCATCAGGGCTGCACCCTGAAATAGCTGGATCATGACGTCGGACTACGACTTCCTTGCAAGGGCGTTTTATTTCTTTTTAGATTTCTTCAGCTTCCCAATATGCTTCTTATGGCTTCCATAATCCACGGAAAAATTGTGACCACCCATCCCATTAATCACGAAATACAGATAGTTATGTCGTTCGGGGTGGGCAACTGCTTCAAGGGTGCGACGGCCTGGGTTACAGATGGGGGTTGGTGGCAACCCCTTAATATAATAGGTATTATAATCACTTACGTGCCGGGTATCGATGCCTCGCAGAGGTCGATCTAATTTACCTTCTCCATTCGTCAGCCCATAAATAGTTGTGGGATCTGACTGTAGTTTCATGTTTTTGCGCAAGCGATTCATGAATACCCCTGCAACCCTTGGCAATTCTTCTCGTAAGTTTGTTTCTTTTTCAACAACTGAGGCCAGAATCAGCAATTCTTCAGGTGTTTTTAAGTGCAAGTCTTTGTCCCGGTGCGCCCAAACATTCATAAGGGTTGCCATCATTTTCGCATGCATGAAATTAATAACGGTGGAATAGGTTGTTCCCCCTCGAACCGTGTAGGTTTCTGGCAACAAAAGTCCTTCTGAGGGCAAATCTACTTGATCTTCTTCCAGGAAGGGGAAATTTTCTAAAAACTCAACAATCTGCAGATTTGTAAGCCCCTCAGGGATCATTATTTTATAGCTAAGCCCTTCTCCCTTTAGAATAACTTTGAAAATCTTGCGGGGCGTCATGTGGGGCGTCAGCAGATAATCCCCTGTTTTAATGGATTTGTCTGCCCGCTTTAAATAAAGATAAATCTTGATCCAAAAATCTGAATCAATGATGCCGTTTTCTTTTAAACGTTCAATCACATTTGAAAGATTTTGGCCTCGTCTAATCTTAAAAACAAGCTCTTCTTGTAAGGGGGTGGGCGTATTCAGCACATGGTACAAACCCAAACCGAAATACCCAATAACTAGAAAACTTAAGAAAAAAAACCGAATAGAAAACGTATAGATATTATGTAAATCTTTTAAAGACCAGTGATGCATTTGTTCCCCCAAATCCAAATGAGTTAGATAGCGCGTAGTCGATCTTTTTTTCCTTTGCTTTCAAAGGAACAAGATCCATTCCCGCACATTCAGGATCTGGAGAGTGCAAATTCAGAGTTGGTGGTAAAATACCATCTCTCATTGCCAGAATTGAAAAAATTGCCTCAACGCCCCCCGCAGCTCCCAGTAAATGGCCAATAGATGACTTTGTAGAAGACATAGACACTGTATGCGCCGCGTTTCCAAACAATCTTTTGACCGCCTTTAATTCAACTAAATCCCCTAAGGGGGTTGATGTGCCGTGGGCATTGATATACCCAACATCTTCCGGATTAATTTGCGCCCGGGCTAGTGCCATTTTCATAGACCGGTATGCCCCATCCCCATCTTCTGAAGGGGCCGTCATGTGATAGGCATCTCCTGACATTCCATAACCAACAATTTCGCCATAAATTTTAGCGCCCCGCTTTTGCGCATGTTCTAAAGCTTCCAGAACCACAAGGCCTGCGCCTTCGCCCATTACGAATCCATCGCGCCCTTGGTCCCAAGGCCTAGAGCCCTCACGGGGGGTATCATTATACTTAGTTGACAGGGCTCTAGCAGCTGCGAACCCCGCAATTCCAATACGACAAACCGTTGCCTCTGTGCCGCCCGCAAGCATCACATCCGCATCCCCATACTGGATAATGCGCATGGCATCTCCAAGAGCATGCGCCCCTGTAGAACAAGCTGTCACCACCGCATGGTTGGGCCCTTTTAGGCCGTACTTAATAGAAATATTTCCTGAGGTCAGATTAACCAGGCAAGAGGGAATGAAAAAAGGGCTTACCCGACGGGGGCCTTTTTCAGCAAGAATTAAAGATGTTTGGTAAATACCCTCAAGCCCACCAATACCACTACCGACCAAAACGCCAGTGCGTTCCCGATCATGATCTGATGTGGGCAGCCAACCCGCGTCTCTTAAAGCTTCATCCGCCGCAGACATACCTAAAAGACCATAACGGCCAATTTTGCTTTGGTCCCGAGGTTCAATAAAATCATCAAAATTAAGTGCTGAGCTGTATGGCTTGTGATCAGGAAACTGAACTGTTTTTACTTCCCCGGCTATTTTGCAAGCCAGGTCAGACACATCACATTGTTGAACAGGTGCTAGACCAGATTGCCCCTTAATCAGATTATTCCATGTTTCTGGAACATTCTTACCTAGGGGCGTTACAACGCCCATACCAGTTACAACAACACGACGCATATTCTAGATTCCTAATTTGTTAGTGGGATTTTTTTCCCAAATAATCAACGGCATCTTTTACAGTTTTAATTTTTTCCGCATCCTGTTGAGGAATTTCGCATCCGAATTCTTCTTCAAACAACATGATAAGTTCGGCTTGATCCAAACTATCTGCGCCAATATCGTCTGTGAAGCTGGCGTTTTCAGTTACTTTAGATTCATCAATTTTAAACTTGTCCATAACAACTTTTTTTACTTTGTCTGCAACAGTTGCATTCGTCATTTGCTTTTCCTTTGTTAATTAAATCAAATAATCCTAAGCCCTTTCCAACAGGTCCGGGCGCTCACTCTTAAGTCTTGGTATCATAAAAGACTTTTTTTTGCCAGCATAAAAATTGAGGAGGATGATATTAACCATAAAACTGCCCTTGCAAGGATGGGCGCAGCTCGATGAAGCAATCCAGCTTATTTTTTGTTTTTCCCTCGCAGTTTCGCGAAGCAATCGTTCATTTGTGGGAAAGATCATAAAAAAGGCTTGCCATTTTTTCTGGTAAAATGTACATCATGAGTATGGCTAAAGAAGATCTAATTGAATTCGCCGGGGAAGTCATAGAACTTCTCCCCAATGCAAATTTTCGCGTGAAGTTGGAAAATGGTCACGAAATTATTGCCCATTCCTCTGGTCGCATGCGCAAGAATCGTATCCGCGTTTTGGTGGGGGATAAGGTTATGGTTGAAATGACCCCCTATGACCTAACAAAAGGACGCATCATTTTCCGTCAAAAATAATGGCTTTGATCCTAGCTTCTGCTTCTCCTTATCGGCTTATGCTTTTGCAGCAGGTTTTTATTCACCCGGACAAAATTTTCCCCTGTAATATCGATGAATCTGTTTTGCCCCGGGAAAAGCCCAAGGATTATGTGAAACGCATTGCCCATGCAAAAGCAAATTTAGCCCTAGAAAAAAACCCTGATGACATTATTTTAGCGGCCGACACTATTATTGTCATGGGTTTGCGAATTTTTCAAAAACCCCTTAATCGCGAAGAATCCAAAGACATGTTGAACTCTTTTTCTGGAAGACGACAACAGGTTTATTCCTATGTGGTTGTGAAAGACAAAAATCGCACAGTTGAGCGCTTTGCATCCACCCGTATTTCTATGAAACGCCTATCTGACCAAGACATCATAGATAATCTAAATTCAAACCAATGGAAAAGCACCAGTGGCGGCCTGTGTATTGAAAAATTTGCGGGCAAACTGATTAAATCTGTAAATGGATCCTACTCAAATATCATGGGGTTGCCCCTATTTGAAACCTGTAGTTTGCTTGAAAGCTTTGGGATTCGGTCCCAAGTCACGGAAAGCTAAAAATGACGAAGTGCCCCCTTTGCAAAAAACCAACAGTCCAAGACCATAGGCCCTTTTGTTCGGACCGCTGCAAACAAATTGACTTACACCGCTGGATTGCGGGGGTTTATGTAATCCCCACCCAGGAAACCCCTGAAGAACCCCTCCCCGACTCAGATCAAGAAGATTGACTACCTCACCTGTCCCGTCCTTGCAATCCTTGATATACGTTTGAAACTTTGCTACAGTTCTGCATAAAGGAGCCTCGAAATGACACACCCCTCTATTCACACCCTCATAAAAGAAGTCTCAGACTTTCAAATGAAGCGCTAAGGCACCCCCATGACAAAAAATAACCCCCTTTTTACCATTACAGAAACGGCGGCGCGGCAGGTTATAAGTGCCGCAAAGCAAGATCCTCATAAAAAAATCTTAAGAATATCTGTTGATTCCGGCGGCTGTTCAGGCTTTCAATATGTTTTTTCTTTTGAAGAAAGCACCCAAAAAGACGACTTGGTTTTTGAGCACACCGGCGCGAAAGTTATCATAGATCCCACCTCTTTTGAGTTTCTAAAAAACAGCCAACTGGATTACGTGGAAGAATTAATCGGCTCCTATTTCACCATCAAAAATCCCAATGCCCAAAGTTCCTGCGGGTGTGGCAGTTCTTTTACGGTTTAAGCATGCGCATTGCCACCTGGAATGTGAATTCTATCGGCGCCCGGTTAGAGCTGGTTTTGGACTGGATTCACCATACCTCCCCCCACGTTATTCTATTTCAAGAACTCAAGTGCATCACAGAGAAATTCCCTGCTGAGATCTTTTCCGATCTGGGGTATAACCTGGCTGTTCATGGGCAAAAAACCTATAACGGGGTTGCCATTTTATCCAAGTCCCCTCTTGAGGATATCCAGTATGGTCTGCCCGGATTTGAAGATCCTGCCGCCCGATATGTTGAAGCCTTTACCAATGGCGTGCGGGTAGCCTCAGTCTACGTTCCCAACGGACAGGAAGTGGGCTCAAAAAGCTTTGCATACAAACTAGACTTTTTTAAACACCTGGAAAAGCATCTGAAAAAATTAAACACCTACAAGGAAAAATCAGTGATCGGCGGGGACTATAATGTAGCCCCGGAAGACGCTGATGTTTATGACGCAAAAAAACTAAAGGAAGTTATTTTAACCAGTACAGAGGAACGCAAGCATTTTGAGGCCTTGTTGCAAACAGGATTTCAAGATTTGGTGCGTCAGCTGCATCCTATAGATATTTCAAAAAATTCAGATTGGTATACTTGGTGGGATTATCGGGCGGGCTCCTGGCATAAGAATCACGGCATGCGGATAGATCATTTGCTGGGTTCACCCCTGGCCCAGTCTCACGTGAAAAAAGTGGGTGTCGATCGCGATTGGCGGGGAAAGACAAGACCGTCAGATCATGTTCCTTTGTGGTGTGAGCTGTAGAAATTCTTCCCCTTCTGTCATCTTTGAGTGTCTCTTTTTTGCCTTCCTCATCCCCCCCTTGAATTCCTCGAGCCCCCCTTGCTTTCCTCGGGCTCTCTTTTTTTGAATTCCTCGGGCTTGACCCGAGGACCCACGCCTTACTTCTTCTGCTAACCTAACGGACCTGCGTTCCGCACCCTTAGACCCTCGGGTAGAAGCCCGAGGGAATCCAATTGGGGTGAGTCCGGCTCTCGTCATCCAGAGGAAGCCGCAGGCTGACGAAGCAATCCAGCTTTCTTTTTACTGCAAAGTTTCACGCGGCGGACGCAAATAAGTATAGCGCACCTCCGCGTGAAGAAAACGAATGTCTCTTAATGTATTGAGAATGCCATCCTCCATTTGCTTTTGATGATCCAATAGATCAATCAAACGCTTATAGTGTGCATCAAGGCTCTTTAAAGTATAGAGAAAATCGTTTAGATTGTGATCAGTCATGTAGACCTCCGTTTTAGGTTTATACGATTAGTGGGGTTCTATGTGTTGCAATCACAGGAACTCCACGCTTACTTTTTTTATTATTTGAATTTGAAGTCGCTTCAAACTCTTTTTCTGAATATTAGCTTTTTTGGAAAAAAAGGCAAGGGAAAAAGATACATCACCTTCTTGAACTCCTTGGGTTTGACCCGAGGACCCACCCCTTATTTTTTGGTGTGACCTAACGCGAGGGCGCGTTCCGCACCCGCGAGACCCTCGGGTCAAAGCCCGAGGGAATCAATTGGGAGGGCATTTCACAAAATAATCGGCCAAAAAGCTCTTCCCCTAAAAACCAATGTTTTACGGGCAATCCGCGTGAAACCAGGGTCGAAGGCTTGACATGTACATCTTCCAGTTTTGCGATGGAAGACCCCAAAAGAAGGGTTTTTTTACGAGCAGCCGCTGGTGCTGCCACAGGTATTACACTTCATACACGTTCCATTCCGAACCAGTGTGAAATTTCCGCAATCGCCACAGGCGTCCCCTTCGTAGCCTTTCATGCGGGCTTCCCGTATCTTCTTTGAGTAATCATCTGTAGATTCTTCTTGTTCCACAACAGGAGCTGTTTGCAGGGCTGTTGCCCCAGCTTGTAGAGCCCCGGCTGAGGCTGAAGGCGCCTCTTGTCGAGCCGTCGCTCCTTTATTCAGAACATAAATATTTTTTCGCATGTACCCATTGCTGGCCGCTTTTTGAACAGGGGATGCTTCAGGAGCACTACTGGTTGGAATAGAAATGCTATCAGGCATCAAATCTTGAATATTCACATGGGCTAAATCTGTCCGCCCCAGATATGAAATGGCCAATTCCCGGAAAATGTAATCGGAAATCGATGTTGCCATCTTGATGGCATCGTTTCCAGTTACCATTCCGGCAGGTTCAAACCGCGTGAACGTAAAGGCTTCAACGAATTCTTCTAGGGGCGTTCCATATTGAAGACCAATGGAAATCGCCATGGCAAAGTTGTTCATCAGGCTGCGGAAGGCTGCGCCCTCTTTATGCATGTCGATGAAAATTTCACCTAATTTTCCGTCTTCATATTCCCCTGTACGGATGTAGACTTTGTGCCCACCCACAGAAGCTTTTTGCGTGTATCCCTTACGACGCAAGGGCAAAGAACGCCTTTCCGCCTTGTGGATGATTTTTTCAATAATGCGCTCCACAATGGCTGCCGTTTGGGCAGGTTTAGATTGGGCAAGAAGCTCTTGCACCACTTCGGACTCATCTTCGTCCTCTAACACAAAAGTGCTGGAATTCAATGGTTGAGACAGCTTAGATCCATCACGGTACAAGGCATTGGCCTTCAGACCCAATTCCCAAGATAGAAGATACGCTTTTTTGCATTCTTCAATGGTAGCCTGGTTATGCATATTAATGGTTTTGGAGATAGCCCCTGAAATGAAGGGTTGGGCCGCTGCCATCATGCGAATATGACTTTCAACAGAAAGATATCTTTTGCCAATACGACCACAGGGGGATGCACAATCAAAGACAGACAGATGCTCATCTTTCAGATGGGGTGCACCCTCAAGAGTCATAGTTCCGCAACAGTAAGCATTCGCTTCTTCAATGTGGTCTTTGCTGAATCCCAGGGACAGCAGCATATCAAATTGGGGCGAATCCAGTTGTTCCTTAGAAAACTTCAGAACATCTGTGCAAAATTCTTCACCCAAAGTCCATTTGTTAAAGACGAATTTAATATCAAAGGCACTTTTTAAAGATGTCTTGATTGAATTTAAAACTGCGTCTGTAAACCCTTTGGTCTTTAGAGTTTCAAAGTTGACATGAGGACCATTTTCGAGCGTCCCATGACCCACGGCGTAACGGGTCATTTCTTCAATTTCCGTTTCCGAATAGCCCAAGGTTCTTAAAGCACTTGGAACCATTTGGTTGATGATTTTAAAGTATCCACCCCCGGCAAGTTTCTTGAATTTCACCAAAGCAAAGTCTGGTTCAATTCCCGTGGTATCGCAGTCCATCACCAGACCAATTGTCCCCGTGGGAGCAATAACCGTAACCTGAGCGTTTCTGTATCCGAATTGTTCCCCTAAAGACAATGCTTCGTCCCAAGACTGCCGCGCTTTTGATACGAGAGCTTGATAAGGGCAATTTTCTTCATCCAATGGAACAGGATTTATTTCTAAAGATTCATAACCATCTTTTTTGCTATAGGCCGCATGACGATGATTTCGAATAACGCGCAACATAGGCTCTCGGTTATCAGCGAATCCCTCAAAGGTCCCTAATTCTTTTGCCATTTCAGCTGAGGTTTTATAGCTTACACCCGTCATCACAGCTGTTAGAGCTGCAGCAAGGGCACGAGCTTCCTTACTGTCATAAGAAAGACCTGAAGCCATTAACAAGCCCCCAATATTGGCATAACCCAATCCTAAAGTTCTATACTTATAAGTACCCAAGGCAATTTCTTTGGAAGGAAGCTGTGACATTTCCACCGCTATTTCCAGCGTCAAAGTCCACAAGCGAACGGCATAGACATAGCCTTCCAGATCAAAAGAATTTTTCCCTTCAGATGTCTTATGAAATTTCATTAGGTTAAGGGAGGCCAAGTTACAAGCCGTATCATCCAAAAACATATATTCAGAACAAGGATTTGACGCCTTAATAGTCCCATGATTCGGGCACGTGTGCCATTCATTCACCGTTGTATCATACTGCAATCCTGGATCAGCACAGGCCCACGCGGCATATCCAATTTTGTTCCACAAGTCACGGGCATTGACCGTCTTGAAAACTTTTCCATTGCGGCGCCCAATAAGATCCCACGATTCCCCCTGCAGTGCTCGACGAATAAAATCATTGGTCACACGAACTGAGTTGTTAGAATTTTGCCCAGAAACTGTTGAATAAGCTTCTGAATTCCAATCTGTATCATAGTCTTTAAAGTCGATAGTCTTTTCCCCCTGAGAGGCCAACTGCAAAATACGTTGAATATAATTATCAGGAATCAGAACTTTTCTAGCCTCTTTGATGGCCAGCTTTAGGGGTTCGTTCTTTTTAAGGTCAACTTCCGCTGTTTCAGCGTTGCCTTCATAACAAGCCTTCATAATATTATTCAGATGACGACGGGTCAGTTTTGAACCAGAAACTAAAGAAGATACCTTTTGTTCTTCGATCATTTTCCAGTTGATATATTCTTCAATGTCCGGGTGGTCGATGTTAACGGTCACCATCTTGGCCGCCCGACGGGTTGTGCCGCCAGATTTAATAGCGCCAGCTGCCCGGTCCCCAATACGCAGGAAGCTCATCATGCCAGAAGATTTACCCCCACCTGACAAAGATTCCCCATTACCCCGCAGGTTAGAAAAGTTAGTGCCTGTGCCTGACCCATATTTAAACAAGCGCGCTTCTCGAACCCATAGGTCCATAATACCGCCTTCATTTACCAAATCATCTTGAACACTTTGAATGAAACAAGCGTGAGGTTGGGGTCTTTCATAGGAACTGGCTGATTTTACAAGTTCTTTTGTTTTTGGATCTACATAGTAGTGTCCTTGAGCGGGACCATCAATGCCATAAGCCCAATGTAGCCCTGTGTTAAACCATTGAGGAGAATTCGGGGCTGCAAATTGCAAGCACAACATGTAACGCATTTCATCAAAATAAGTTTGGGCATCAGCTTCCGTATCAAAATAGCCACCCTTCCAAGCCCAATAGGTCCATGTGCCCACCAAGCGATCAAAAACTTGTTGGGAAGAAGTTTCTGCACCAAATTGCTCGTCTTCCGGTAATTTTGCCAAAGCTGCTTCATCGGCTACAGATCGGTAAAGCCAAGCAGGAATATCTTTTTCCGCAACGGTCTTCAAGGCGCTAGGAACACCCGCTTTTCTGAAATATTTTTGTGCAAGAACGTCAGAGGCAACTTGAGACCAGCTTTCTGGAACTTCAACATTTTTAAGTTGAAAGACAATAGTCCCATCGGGATTCTTAATTTCACAGGAAATTTTCTTGAAGGCAATTCCTTCATAAGGTGATTTTCCCACCTGAGTAAAATGACGTTCAATACGCACGAAGTCCTCCAAAAGTTACAATTACAACGCTTGCCTTTTTAGCCCCTGTTACAAGATATAGTATTTATTATAAGATTTTTCCCCTACATCTTGTTTTAGAATAGAATCGAACCTCCCTTACCGCAAGCATATTTTTTTCACTTTTTTAAAAAATTTCTCTTGAAATTCTCGCAACCTTATGTCTGATCTAAAATATGCGTGGTTATATAAATTTTGGAATTACTTTTATAAAAAGGTTCACGGGTCTGTGTATCAAAATAGGAACAGATCTCTATGGCAACACCTACTACCAAGACCGCTATTTCTTTTTAAGATCAAAAAGCTACCCTAAACGCTGGGTTGTCTATAAAGGAAAAGCCGAGGGTTCAAAAATTCCCGCCGATTGGCATGGATGGCTGCATTATACAACTGAGCGCGTACCTGAACTGAAACAAAATCAACCCTGGCAAAAGCCCTATGTTCCTAATTTATCGGGAACCGCTTACACTTATAATTCCCTCGAATCAAAATCCAAAGCAAAAAAAACATACAAGTCTTGGACACCCGAGTAAATCTATGTCAAAATAAGCTAAATTTGTAAGGAGACCACTCGAATGCGCGAACACTTAACAGAAACCATTGTTGGGGGAATTGTTGTTGTTATTGCCCTGTTTCTTTTAACTTATGCCTATATCAGCACACGTAATGATGATCAAGGAGGGTACGAAATCCTAGTTAAGTTTGATCGGGCCGATGGCTTGGTTCAAGGCAGTGACGTAAAAGTCAGCGGCATTCGGATTGGCACTGTTCACAAACTGGTTCTAGATCCTATTAAATATTTAGCTGTTGCAACTCTTAAAATAGAACCCACTGTGACTCTTCCTGTTGATACGTCGGCCTCAATCGTGAGCGAAAGCTTATTAGGCGGGAAATATATTGCCCTGGTTCCGGGCGGTGCTGATGAAATGCTAAAGCCTGGTGAGGATATTAAGTACGCACAATCTTCCATTATCCTTGAGAACCTAATCGGTCAGCTGATTTTCAGCAATAAGCAAGAAGAAGAAAAAACAAAGAAGTAGACTTCTTCTATTTTTTTGTTTTCCTCGGGCTCTCTATTATTGATTTCCTCGGGCTTGACCCAAGACCCATGTCTTACTTCTTGCGTTACCCCCAAAATAGCTAGGTTTTTATACGCCCCACAAAGTGCTTTTTAGAACCCACCCCTCCATCTTCATGTCAGAAAAGACTAGGCGACAGAAATTTTGGTTACAACCCTTTAGCTCAGCCACCACATGTTGATGAATTTTTGCTTTTTTCCCCGAATCTTCCAAGGGCTTTTTAAACAGGAAGGTGGGTTTTAGAATCAAACAAAATCTTTTGCCTTTTAACATGCTTTTGTGGACCCAGCCTGTGGTTTCCTCAAAATCTTTAATCTTCCGCCAGTCTTGAAATTCCGCCACAATTTGTATGGGGAAATTTTTCTTTTTATACACATCTGTAATGGGGAAATTTTCACCAGGCCCCACCCGTAAGTTAATCAAATCTGTCTTCAAGGTAGCAAATCGGGGTAAAGGCAACCGGTCATCGGACGCTTTAACGCCCCAAATGATAAATAGCATCAGGACGATGGTGCGAAACATATCAGTCGCCCGTTTGAAGGCGCTCAATCAACTGCTGAACAGTAGGAACAAACCCATCCTTATAGAAAGGATCCGAAGCAAATCTATAGGCATTATGGCCCGCAAACATCAGTTGCTGATCAACGGATCCTCCATGAGAAATGGATTGAAGGGTTTTTTGAATACAGAAAGATCGGGGGTCCGCTTTCTTTCCTGTTGAGCCTTCAGGTCCTTGAGCCCAATTACTAAACATACAAGCGCTTAAGCACCCCATACAATTGACTTGATCTTCATGAATAGTCTGTGCACTTTCAGGTGTCACAAAAATCAAGGTTGTATCAGGGGTTCGCAAGGCTTCGGTGTATCCCTTAGCCACCCATTTTTTGGCGTGTTCTAAATCTTCTAAGGTCAGAAATACTTCGCGCGCACGCGGCCCAACGGGGAAGGACATATTATGTTCGCCAATAGGTTGAGTTGTGTAAGCAACTTGTCTTTCTGAACGGGCCATAAGATCATTTAAAAAGGTGTTGCGCACAGCCGATGAATAAAATCCTGTAGGACTGAATTTATTCAAGAAAATATCGCCTTTTTTCAGGTGAAGAAGTTTATGTTTCCATTCAGCAGAAATAGGACTTTCCTGAGTCAATAGTGGGCGCGTTCCAAACTGAAAGGCAATAGGCCCTAGCTCTGGGTTATCGATCCACGCTTCCCATTCTCTTAAAAACCAAACGCCGCCCGCCATGATAATAGGAATATGTCCCAATCCAAACTCTCTAAGAACTTTGCGAAGTTCTAATACGCGGAAATAGGGATCTTCTGGATTGTTAGGATCTTCAGCCCGGCTAAGACCGTTGTGTCCCCCTGCCCTCCAAGGATCTTCATAAACAATAGCTCCTAATAAATCAGGAAACCTATGAAACGCTCGTTTCCATAAAACCCAAAAGGCTCTAGCAGAAGAAACTATAGGATAATAGTGAACATTATATTCAGCGGCAATTTCAGCAATTTTATAGGGCATTCCTGCCCCACAAGTAACTCCGTGAACCAAGTTTTTTGCATTACCTAAAATACCATGAAGAATGGGCTCAACAGACCCCATTTCCCACAACACATTCATATGAAGGCGCCCTTTACCACCCGCCATGTCATGGGCTATTTTGGCTTGAGTGATTCCCCCTTGAATAGCATAGGCAATCAATTCATCGTGACGTTCTCGACGGGTTTTCCCATGGTAGACAATGGGAATAAGATTGCCATTTTCATCAAGAGCATCCGCATTCACGGCAGAAAAAGTCCCAACGCCACCGGCTCGGGCCCAAGCACCAGAGCTTTCCCCATTAGAAACGGAAATTCCTTTCCCCCCCTCAACGAGAGGAAGAACCTCTTTCCCTGACAGCAGGATAGAGTTGAGTGCCTTCATGTCAATCCTTCCGTGGGCTTATTCCTTACCCTTTGTACTTCCTTCGTCTGGCAGCAGTGCCTTGCGGCTTAGGCGAACTTTTCCTTTGTCGTCAATGCCAATAACCTTGACCTCAACCTTATCGCCAACATTCAGCTCGTCTTCAACCTTGTTCACACGATGGTGGGCAATTTCACTGATATGAATCAACCCAGATGTATTTAAAAAGTCAACAAACGCGCCAAATTCCATGATTTTTACAACGGTTCCCGTGTAAACACCATTCAGTTCAGCCTCTGCTGTTATATCATAGATACGTTTTAAAGCGGCTTCAATGGCCTTGTGATCAACAGCGGCAACACGCAAAGTGCCATCGTCTTCAATGTCGATCTTGGCCCCTGTGGTTTCACAGATGTCACGAATGACTTTTCCGCCAGTTCCGATAACTTCGCGAATCTTTTCCTTTGGAATCTTGATCACTTCGATGCGAGGGGCATTTTGACTGACGTCATTACGAGACCCACTGATAGCTTTTTCCATTTCACCAATAATGTGTAAACGACCTTCGCAAGCCTGATCTAAAGCAATCTTCATGATTTGCTCATTGATGCTGGTGATCTTAATGTCCATTTGCAAGGCGGTGATTCCATGGCGAGTTCCGGCTACCTTAAAGTCCATGTCTCCTAGGGCATCTTCATCCCCCAAGATATCGGTCAAAACAGCGAAATCATTTTTTTCCTTAATCAAGCCCATGGCGATACCCGCAATGTGATCTTTCAAGGGAACACCTGCGTCCATCAAGGATAAAGAGGCGCCACAAACTGTTGCCATGGATGAAGATCCATTAGACTCAAGAATTTCTGACACTACCCGAATGGTATAAGGAAATTGGTCTTTGCTTGGCAATAGAGGATGAACTGCCCGCCAAGCTAATTTTCCATGCCCCACTTCGCGACGGCCAGGGCTGCCCATACGACCCACTTCTCCTACTGAGAATGGAGGGAAGTTATAGTGCAGCATAAAGGTTTCTTTTGATTCTCCGTCCAGAGAATCAATCAGCTGTTCGCTGTCACCCGTTCCCAAGGTTGTCACCACCAAAGCCTGTGTTTCACCACGGGTAAATACAGCGCTTCCATGGGTGCGTGACAAGAAACTTGTGTCGCACTGAATAGGACGAACGGTTGTTGTGTCGCGCCCATCAATACGTTTCTTAGTTTTCAAAATATTGCCACGAACAATCTGGCTTTCAACCTCTTTCAGGCATCCAGCCACGAAAACCGGGGAAACATCTGTTTGGTCAGCAAAAGCTTCCTTTACAGACTTTTTCACCGCATCGATGTGGGCATAACGGTCTTGTTTTGCGGTAATTTTGTAAGCTTCCCGCAAGTCTTTTTCAGAAAGTTCTGATACTTTCTTTTGAACGGCTTTTTGAGCCTCAGTCAGCTCAATCAAATCCCAGGGTTCTTTTGCCGTCTCTTCAGCCAATTCAATAATGGCTTGAATCACAGGCTGGAAGGACTTATGACCAAACATAACGGCCTCCAACATGTCTTTTTCAGAAAGTTCTTTGGCTTCTGATTCAACCATCAAAACACCTTCACGAGTTCCTGCAACAATCAGTTCAAGACTAGATTCTTCCATATCCGTGCGAGTAGGGTTCAAAGCAAGCTTCCCATCAATGTAGCCAACGCGTGCACCACCCACAGGTCCCATGAAAGGAATACCGGAAAGGGTTAAAGCAGCTGAAGCCCCAATCAAGGCCGCGATATCTGGATCATTTTCCATATCGTAGCTAACGGTTGTACAAACAACCTGGGTTTCATTTCTGAACAAATCTGGAAACAGGGGGCGAATAGGGCGATCGATCAGACGAGAAATCAAAGTTTCCCGTTCAGAAGGCCGGCCTTCGCGCTTTAAAAATCCGCCTGGAATACGGCCAGAGGCATAGAATTTTTCCTGATAATTAACGCTTAAGGGAAAAAAGTCTAGATCAGGTGAGGCTTGTTTTTTTGCCACAACTGTACACAGAACACTTGTTTCCCCATAGGTAACCAGAACAGAACCATCAGCCTGTTTAGCCAAAAGACCCGTTTCTAATGTAAGTTGACGGCCCCCCCACTCAATTTGTTTTTTGTAAACTTTCATATATTTTTCCTAACTTTTAGTAACGGAGCCCTAAACGCTTCAAAATATCTTGATAACGTTCCATGGATATTCTTTTCAGATAATCTAACAACCGGCGACGGCGACCCACCATAAGGATCAAACCCCGTTGAGAATGTAAATCTTTTGGATTTTTTTTCAGATGTCCGCTTAGCATTTTAATGCGACCTGTAAGCAAAGCTACCTGAACGTCTGGGGAACCTGTGTCCCCTTTTTTTGTAGCAAATTCCTGAATAGTTGTTTTCTTTAATTTCGACATCGTTTTCTCCTTTCAAATATTAAACACACGTATTGGCACCAGAATAGAACCTTCTATTCGCGCCAAAGCATGAAAGATTTTTTGATCATCTTCACACGCCATCACACATTCTCTTGGGAAATTATTTTGGTCTATTTTGATCTTCTGACCTTGTTTAAGGTGCAGCAAATCAACGTCGTTCAAAACAATCACCGGGATGTCGTCCAGCACAAGAGACAGCGAATGTACTAACTCTTTTAGCGCAGAACCCTCCTTAAGTTCAAGCATTTTCTCAAAAGACACTGAATTCTTAAGCAAAAAGGGGCCCACAGCCGTTCTGCGTAGGTAAGAAACATGTCCAACGGTGCCTAACTGAATGGCTAAATCCCGGGCTAAACTTCTCACATAGGTGCCTTTGCCGCAGATAACCCGAAAAGTGGCATGATTTTCGTCAGGAATTTCCAACAACTCCAGCTGCTCAATGCGAATGGTGCGGGGGGCCAGATCAACCTCTTCCCCCCGTCGGGCTTTGTCGCAGGCTCTCTCTCCCTTAATTTTCAGGGCTGAAAAGGCCGGTGGTTTTTGCTGAATATCCCCCAGAAAGTGAGACAACGCTTTCAGAATTTCTGCTTCTGTGGGGCGCATGGTTGAGGTTTCAACAACATCCCCTTCCACATCATCGGTTAAGGTTTGCATTCCCCAACGAACGGTGAATTCATAAGTTTTCTTTTTATCCATAATAAAGGGAATTAACTTGGTGGCTTCCCCCAAAGCAATGGGCAAAATGCCAGACGCTAAGGGATCGAGCGTTCCCCCATGGCCTACTTTTGATATATTAAAGAGTTGCCGAACTTTCTTGACAGCAAAGAACGAAGACATATTTAAAGGCTTATCCAGAATCACCCAACCGTTGAAAGACATTTTTTCACTTTCTTTTGCACACACTCTGGGGCTCACGATGACCAGAAAACTCCTATGCTTTTGGCTCGCCTCCAAGATCGCCAGAGTCATTCAGCAACGAATCAATTCGATGCCCCTGGCTCAAAGATTCATCAAAGGTAAAAAACAGATCTGGTGTTATGCGCAGCTGAAGTTTTTTAGCTAGAATTTTTCGAATGGCGTGTTTTTCTTTCTTCAACAAATCGCCAATCTTTTTTGGATCTTCGTTGTTGAGCGTTACGAAAAATACTTTAGCGTGGCTTAGGTCTGGGCTTAAGCGAACTTCCGTAACGATAACGCTATGCCCCCCTAATTCAGGATGCCAAAATTCTTCTTCTTGGAAAATAGCTGAAAGAAGTCGGCGAATTTCTTCGCCGACTTTCAGGCAACGTTGACTCAATTCTGAAGATTTTTTCCGCATCCTCGCCTTTATCTATCTTTTGAAACAAGAAGATTTCTTATACAAATACCAACAGATATAAGCAAAGAAAGGAATAGTCAAAAGCATTTTGAATAATTCAGGCACTTGGACAGACTGAACCAATTCTTTCACAGGCCCGCCACAGACAAGAATTAAGGCAATCAGCACACCAATGATAGATTCTCCCGCAACCAAACCTGCAGCCACCAATAATCCGCGATGACGCACATGAGAGGCTTTCTTTTCAAAGTCAGCCCCTGCAGTTTTTTCTTGAGACAGAATATGGCGCTCTGCCAGATAAGCAATCAATCCCCCGATAAAAATGGGAACGATGATGTCAAGCGGCATGTAAATACCAAAGGCTACGGACAAGCTAGGAATGGTAATTGCAGATTTTCTGTATTTCAGATATTCGTCCACAATAATTGCCACAACGCCAATCGCAATACCGATAGAAAGCAAACTCCAATCCATTGTATGACCGAAAATATTTTGGGCAATGGTTGCCATTAACATCGCTTTCGGGGCAGCCAAAGATTTTGTTGGATCCATAGAGGGATCGGGCAATACATCGCCAATACCATAAGCTTGTAACAACAGGTTCAAAGTTGGTGCCATGATCAAGGCAGAAACAATCACCCCGACGATCAGCATAACCTGTAATTTCCAAGGTGTTCCCCCTACAATTTGACCGGCTTTGAAATCTTGCAAAGTTTCGGCGCCCACAACAATAGAGCCCGCAATAAAGCCCGCGAACAGTAATCCAATTGATGCCATAGCAACAATGGAAACTGTACTGCCAATATGGTGAGACAACAAAATCAAGAGTAGGCAAGAAACAAACAAAACACCCATAATTGTCATCCCTGACAAAGGTGAGTTTGTAGATCCTATGATACCCATGATATAACCATACACAACCGTCATCAGGAAGGTAATGGCCAGGGTAGACAAAGTGATTGCCCCCACGATTGGCCAGTAATAGGCAACCCCTTCTGGGGTTAGACCTTGGGCACCAAAAATGTAATGAATCAAAGCAAACATTACGATCGCAACACCCAAAATTCCCCAACCAACATAAGTAATCGGAATATCTTTTTCAGTCCTTAAAGAAAGAATTCCTAAGTCTTTATTAGAGCGAGAAACTTTGACAGCTTTGATTGCGTCTGTTATGGCTTTTTTCATAGATCCTAGGAAACATAAAGCAATCCAAAGCCCTGAAATAACCATGGCACCCACGCCGATGATTCGAACTTTGCTAACCCATACACCTGAGGCTACAGACTCAGCAGCTGATGTCAGATCTGGAGTCAGATGCGCATAATAAGGAACCAAAATCCCCCATCCGAGCACACACCCGATAAGGGCACCAACACCAACAGAAATACCAACGATGTAACCAGCCCCAACCATAATGGCTGAAAATCCTACATTTCCGCCAATAACTGTATCAGAAACTCGTTTCCAAACCCCAATACCTTCATTGAATATAGAAAATCCAGATTGGCCAAACTTCAAAAGAACGGCAAAAATGGCGCCCATAAACAGGCCCTTAGCCTCAGTTTTGCTTTCTTTTCCATCACCAACCTTCAATACTTCCGCTGCAGCAACACCTTCAGGGAATTTCAGGCCCGCATCTACAACCAAAGCGCGACGCAGAACAATAGACAAAAGAACCCCCAGAACACCACCTGTAGCCAGCAAAATAGCAACTTGCCAAAAGGGGAAAACCTTCCAATATCCTATCAGAATAAGACCAGGCAGGGTAAATACAGAGGCCGCCGCCAAAGATTCCCCCGTTGAAACCGTAATCTGAACAAGGTTGTTTTCTAAAATATTCGACTTCTTAAAAAGACTAAGCACTGCCATAGAAATAACCGCTGCTGGAATAGTCGCCGCCACCGTCATACCGATCTTTAGCCCCAAATAGGCATTCGCCGCCGCCATGAACGCCGTCAGAATAAGACTTAAAATAACCGCTTTAATTGTAATTTCTGGTAAAGACTTGCTCGCCGGAATATAAGGCTCTAACTTAAGACCTGCAACTTCTATGATAGATGATGTTGTTTTTTTAGACATGAATGTTTCTCCACATGCTTAATATTAATCGAGTCATCATAGTGATTTGAAGTATTTCTGTCCACTCAAAAAAAACTAGGTATTTCTGAGAGATACTGGGAAACTGATAAAGACACGTTTTATTATTTTCCAAATATTTCGCTTCCCTTACCTTCAAAGGAATAAGTTACAGAAAAACTTCAAAGCTGCAAATGAGGTTATCCTTAAATTTTATAAGGGATACAATGCGCATAACGCCAACGGGGACAGAGTCATGGGGTTTTCCTTTTTACTGTAATTGTTCAAGCTTTATCTTTTTGGCAGCATGTTTTTTGAATTTATTTTCATCGCTTTCTAGCATTTTCTGCCACGCATCTGCCAGATTAATATTCTGTTCATGGGCAATAAATATAACTAGAGACAAAAGATCCGCCAATTCATCGGAAATTCTTTCCCTAATTTCTGCATCTGTTTGCTGGTGTCGATCTCTTTCATTTTTAGATTGCATAAGAAGTTTCGTTAAACTACCCACCTGGCAAGGCAGATCTTTTACAGCGGTTTCATAGGTCCATTTTTTTGTTCCCATCTTCTGGGCATATTTTTCCATCTGGGCACTCACTTCTGATGCTAGTGCATTAAATACTTCTTGTCTTGAATCCTGACATGAAGGTTTTGCAGAAGCATGTGTTGCCAAACACAAACCAAGGCAGATAAAAACCCAAATTTTTTTCATGTTACTTTTCTTTTTCTGTCGTTAATTATGAATAAAATGTCTATGTAAAAATGGAGTCTGACTCCATAATTGCATGGAAGAATGCCTACAAATACGGATCCGCCGTATTCAAAAAGTTCTTGATGTAGTCCTCAACACCCTCTTCCAGAGACGTGAACATTTTGTTGTATCCGGCCCCCCTCAGCTTATTCATTTCTGCCTGGGTAAAGTTCTGATATTGGGTGCGCAGGGTTTCTGGCATATCAATATATTCGATTCTTTTTGTTAGTTTCAAGGCTGCGAACACGGCCTCGGCCAGGTGGTTGAAAGTGCGCGCTTCCCCCGTGCCCACGTTATAAAGACCTTCAGCATCAGGGTTGTCAAAAAACCACATGGCTACATCGACGCAGTCTTTCACGTAAATGAAATCTCGCAGTTGATCCCCATCCCGATACTTAGAGGTATACGATTTAAAAAGCTTAATAGCTTCCCCCGCTTGCGCGCGCCCAAAGGCTTGCTCCACAACGCTTCGTTGGCCGCCCTTGTGGTATTCATTCGGCCCATAAACGTTGAAAAATTTCAGTCCCACACACTGGGTTGGGGCCTCAGTCGTTCCCTTAGAAACACGGGCAACCCATCGGTCAAACAGATGTTTACTCCACCCATATGCATTCAGAGGACGAAGATGGCTTAAAAATTCTGGGGTTTCATCATCAATGAATCCCTGCTTGCCACCTCCATAGGTGGCAGCGGAAGACGCGTAAATAAACCGTTTCTTGTGAATACTGCACCAAGACCAAAGCCCCTGAGAAAGGCGGAAATTATTGGTAATAATCGCATCCGCATCTGTTTCTGTGGTGGACGAAATAGCCCCCATGTGAAAAATGGTATCAATGCGCGACACATTTTGGTTCAAAAACTGAAATAACTCCTGGGGCTGAATGATGGATCCCACTTCACGCTTGGCGATATTTTGCCATTTATGGTCTGTTCCTAACCAGTCACAAATAACCGTATCGTGAAACCCTCGATCTTCCAGTGCTTTCACAATATTTGATCCTATAAATCCGGCACCGCCCGTAACAATCTGCATGTCTTTCCTTTGTCTTTTCTCAAAAGTGACGGAAGATACTTTCTTTTGCAATAGGTTTTTATAAAATTATGCTTTCTTTTTAGGGAAATTTTGTTTATATCTAAAAGACATTTTATGAAAGGATGTGAGATTAGTGCTTGTAAATGTTCATGATAACAACGTTGAGCAGGCTTTGCGTGTTTTAAAGAAAAAACTACAACGTGAAGGCGTGTTCCGTGAAATTAAGCTGCGTGCAGGGTATGAAAAACCCTCAGTGCGTAAGGCTCGTGAAAAGTCTGAAGCCGTTCGTCGTTTTCGAAAGCTTATGCGAAAGAAAAACGAACGCGAGAACGCTTAGTACCATTTCAAAATTAACGATTACTTCGCAAAACTGCGAAAGTAGTCTTGAAACCATAACATAAAAAACGTCGTTGCGAGGATGGGGCACAGCCCCGACGAAGCAATCCTGGCAACGACAGTTTTTTACTGAATTCTCATCCCCTTATACCAGGATCTTGCAGTTTCCCGAAGTAATCGTTAATTTATAGAAATGGTATTAATCCCTCTCGATCTAACAGAAAAAACTATCTTCGTTCAGTGGAAGCCCTCCGCCAGATCTCGAACCATTCGATTGACTATTCGGAATACGGTGGTGACCTTAACCAGTCCCATGGGAACGCCCCAAACCGTTTTGAAACATTTCCTGAATGACAAAAAAATCTGGATTGAAAAACACATCAATAGTGTGCAACATTTTCAGTTTGAGTACGACCAAACTATTGAAATTTTTGGGATGCCGTATCTTTTAAAGCATGATCCTCTGCGCCACAAAAAAGTGAAAAAAGATCAAGGGATTTTATGGATTGGTGGCAAGCCTGAGCAGTTGCGGCACATGCTGGTGACGTTTTTAAAGGAAGAAGCCGAAGTCTTTTTTGAAAAAATGAGTCGGGAATATGCGACAGAACTGGGTGTTTCCTTTCAGCGGATTACCATTCGAGATGCCAGAACGCGCTGGGGAAGCTGCTCTAGCCAAGGGGCACTGAACTTTAATTGGCGGTTGACCCTGGCACCCTTTGAGGTTGCGTCTTACATTGCAGCCCACGAGGTAGCGCACCTGAAAGAAATGAACCACAGTCCCAAATTCTGGAAACTGGTTGAGCAGCTGGATCCCCATTACAAAAAAGCCAAGCACTGGCTAAAAACTAACGAAAAGAATTTGATGGGGCATTAAATCTGCTATACTCATAAAAAAAGAGAGGCTTTATTTCATGAAAATTTCATTTTTAGGAGCCGCAGGGACGGTTACAGGCTCTAAATATTTACTCGAAATCAATGATAAAAAAGTGCTGATTGATTGCGGTTTGTTTCAGGGGCCGCGGGAATGGCGCGAACGAAACTGGGAAAAACTATCGATTGATCCCTCTAAAATTGACGCCGTCATTTTAACCCATGCCCACTTGGATCATACGGGCTATCTGCCCGTTCTTGTGAAAAATGGATTCAAGGGACCCATTTATTCAACCCCAGGAACCAAAGAGCTGTGCGCTATTTTATTGCCCGACAGCGGCCATATTCAGGAAGAGGATGCATTCTATGCCAATAAGCATCACTTTTCCCGCCATACTCCAGCCCTTCCTTTGTATACAAAAGAGGAAGCTGAAAGAATTATGGGTCAATTTTCAACGATTCCCTTTGATAAATCCTTTAAGCTTGATCAGGACTGCAGTTTTGTTTTTTCCCGCGCTGGTCATATTTTGGGGGCAGCGTGCATTCGCCTAACCCACGGCACCAAAACGATTGTGTTCACGGGCGATATGGGCCGCACCCATGACCCCATCATGCGGGACCCAGACCCCATTGAAGAAACAGATTATTTGGTGATGGAATCCACCTATGGAGATCGCCTCCACAGTACAGAAAATCCTGAAGATCAGCTGGAAACTTTCATCAATGAAACAGCTGCGCGCGGGGGAACCGTGCTGATCCCCGCCTTTGCCGTGGGGCGCGCCCAAAGCGTTTTGTATTATATTTCCCAACTAAAAGAGAAAAAGAAAATCCCCGATCTACCCATTTTTTTAGACAGTCCTATGGCTGAAAATGTGACGGATATTTATGTGCGGCATATTGAAGAGCATCACCTAAGGCCCGAGCACTGTGCCAAGCTGAATGCGGTTGCGACCTATATCAACTCGGTTGATGAGTCCAAGAAAATTATGAACTCAAAATTTCCCTGTGTGATTATTGCCGCCAGCGGTATGGCAACGGGGGGACGTGTGCTGCACCATTTGAAAACTCTGGGGCCTGATCAACGCAACACCATTCTGTTTACGGGTTACCAAGCCGAGGGAACGCTAGGTCGGTTGATTGTGGATGGGGAGAAAATTGTTAAAATTCACGGACAAATGACCTCTATCAAGGCGAAAGTGTTGATCATGAGTAACTTGTCTGCCCATGCGGATTACGCAGAAATGCTGAAATGGTTAAGTCACTTCAAGAAAGCCCCCAAGAAGGTTTTCATTACGCATGGGGAGTCAGATTCCGCAGAATCCATGAAAGCAAAAGTTGAGGCCAAATTTCATTGGAAATGCGTTATTCCGACCTATTTGCAGTCGGAGGAGTTGGTGTAACATAGGGACTTGACCCTTAGTATACGAATGTTGGGAAAGCACCGAAACCTGACCATTTCCGTCATCCTTGAGGCCCAAAGGGGGAGTCGTGATCCAGCTGTTACGGAGTAACCAGGGTGGAACGCCCTGTGTAAAAAGGAAGCTGGATTGCCACAGAACTTCTTCGAATTTCTTCGCAATGACGGAAAAGGAAAAAAACCTAGATTTTTGCGTCGAGTACGAGCGAAATAAAGGGCCAAAAGGCTAGGTTTTTGCTAATTCCCCACCAAAATTTCCCGCTTCCCCACATGGTTGGGTTTGCTGACAACACCCTCCTGCTCCATCTTCTCAACAATGCGGGCGGCCCGATTATAGCCAATTTGCAAGTGCCGTTGGATGAAGCTAGTGGATACTTTTCTTTCTTGCAGAACCAAATTCATGGCCTGATCGTAAAGACCGTCTCCTGAATTTTCAGCCCCATAGAACCCTGCGCCCTCTGACTCTTCTGTTGTGATTGAGGTTTCGTATTCTGGATCTCCTTGAGACTTTACAAACTGCACAATACGCTCAACTTCCTGGTCTCTCACAAAGGGGCCATGAATACGGGAAATGCGCCCCCCTGCCGCCATATAAAGCATATCTCCCTGCCCCAGAAGCTGCTCGGCCCCTTGTTCGCCTAGAATGGTGCGGCTGTCAATTTTTGAGGTCACCTGAAAACTAATCCGGGTCGGGAAGTTTGCCTTAATAGTTCCTGTGATAACGTCAACCGAGGGTCGTTGGGTGGCCATAATCAAATGAATTCCCGCCGCCCGCGCCATCTGAGCCAAGCGCTGCACCGCTGTTTCAATATCTTTCCCCGCCACCAACATCAGGTCCGCCATTTCGTCCACGATGACAACGATAAAGGGATAGGGTTTCAGCTCAATAGGTTGGTCTTCAAAAATAGGTTTTCCGGTTTGCGGCTCAAAACCCGTTTGCAAACGGCGGGTTAAATTTTCACCCTTTTCTTTAGCCTGCATGATCCGATGGTTGTAGCCCTCAATATTCCGCACGCCTAGCTTAGACATAGCTTGATACCTGTTTTCCATTTCGTGAACGGTCCATTTCAGGGCCATAACGGCTTTATGAGGATCTGTGACTACGGGGCTTAACAAATGTGGAATACCATCATAAACAGAAAGTTCCAGCATCTTAGGGTCAATCATAATGAATTTGCATTCTTCAGGAGACAACTTGTAAATCAAAGATAAAATCATGGCATTAATCGCCACAGATTTACCGGATCCAGTTGTTCCCGCCACCAACAAATGGGGCATTTTGCTTAAATCTGCCACAATGGGCTCCCCACTAATGTTTTTCCCCAAAATCAAGGGCAAATGGGCCGCCGTTTTATCATAGGTTTGGTCTTGTAATAAAGACCGCATATAAACCGTTTGACGGGTGGGGTTGGGTAACTCTATGCCCAAGGCATTGTAGCCTGGAATATTTGCAATACGGGCAGAAACTGAACTCATGGACCGGGCAATATCGTCAGACAGGGAAATAATCCGGGATGATTTCATGCCCGGCGCTGGTTTAAATTCATAAAGCGTTACAACAGGGCCTGGGTAAACATTTGAAATTTCTCCCTGAACCCCGAAATCTTGCAATGTGGAAAGCAGCTTATCCGCCTGTTCTTGCAACGCTTGTTTTTGAATAGGAGGAGTCTTTAAGTTGCTGTCTTCTTGCAACAAATCCAAGGGCGGGCTTTTGTAATTCATGTTCCGTTCCCTTGCAACTTTTGGCAATTCCATCACCGGTTTTATCTTTTCTTTGACGGGGGAAAGGGCTTGGGGGGCTTCATCAAAATCAACCTCCTCTGCCATTTCCACAGATTCTGTAGCAAAGCTTTCTGCCATAACAGGGGCCGGCGTTGATTCAGGAAAGGGATCTTTGAAAATCAGGTTGCGAATAAGCCCCCAGACATAGGTTCCAATCTTCAAAAAGCCTTGGGCAACGAAGTCACGCATTTCCTTTGGAATATCCAGCGACCATAGATAGGCCGCCCCCCCTGCAACCCCTAAAAGAAGCTTGAACAATGTGATAGGAATAAAGTCAGAGATGTTCCCAACAACATCTAAGCGATAGGCCAAAAGAAGCCCAAAGGCTGAACTGTGACTAAACAAAGTACTACCCACACACAAGGCACATAAGGCAGCAATCAAAACAAATAATCGCCACTTCATATGGTTAACATGGCGTAACAACGCTACATGAGCACCCCAGGCAAAAAAGATAAAGGGAATAATATAGGCAATGGGGCCAAAAGTTTGAAATAATAAATCAGCAAAATGACTGCCAAAAGAGCCCATAAGGTTATGGATAGGCTCTTGAGAAAACGTATTGAAAGAAAGATCCCCCGCCCTATAGCTGGCCAGACTTGCAAAACTAACAAACCCCAGCACAATCAAGAAAAGGCCTGAAAGTTCAATCAGTCTTTTAATGAAAAAGAACTTAACTTCTTCTGAAAAAAAGGAAATCTTTTTTGTTTGCGAAAATTTATAGGCCATCAAAATCCTTCAAATAAACTATATCTTTAAAATAGAATAATATTAGGAATTTTTAAAGGAAATAATACCGTTCTGAAAGATTACTCAGCTGTCTTGTTTTGATCAATTGAGCTTTTTGCCAGGTTTAACAGAGATACTTGAGACGTTGAGCTATCTCCAGAGGAAACATCTGGTGAATCTTTTTCTTCCTGAGTAGGTTGAGGAGCAACTGGCTTTACATATTTAACATCCATCACTGCAAAGGGATATTTAGCTGTTCTTGACGGTGGAACCATCTGAGTGTTAGCAGGCTCCACAACAACGGGTGCTTCCATTGTTTTTGCAGGCTGAATTATTGATTGGGATTTTGGTTTTTCTTGTGCAAGCACAACATCTTCAACCACAGGTGTGTCTTTAGATCCAGACTTTATGACCTTGTACCCCACAATAGCTAGCAACAAAAATCCCAAAATGCTTAAAAGTTGTTTTGCATTTATCATTTGAAAAAAATCTTGAAGAGCTTTCAGATTAAAAGAGGGCATTGCGCCCTTTTCTTCTAGTTTGTCATTTGGTTCTTGAATTTCAGGTTTTTGAAAAACTTCTTTAAAGGATTTGACAACAGTTTGTTCATCAATACCCAAAAAATGAGCATAGGACTTAGCAAATCCAATAACATAAACTTCCGAAGGCAATCGACTTACATCACCAGATTCTAAAGCTTTCACGTAATCTTCGCTGATATTCAGGGCGCGCACAACATCTGTAACCTTATAGCCTCTCTCCAAGCGTGTTTTCTTCAACACACTTGCGGCAGCTCGAACAGAATTTGACGATGTTATACTAATAGCAGCCCCCATAGAAACTGACAGGGAAACCTAAACAAAAAAGAATAGCATTTGAGGTTTTTTATAGGAGTTAGATGAAGAAGATTTTTTGCTATTTCCCTTCTGCTAAGTACTCCCTATCATTAAGGAAATTTTTACACCATAAGATCATCCATGGCAAGGGGAAAAGAGAAAAATATTTTTTCTTTTAAATTTTTTCCCACATTCCCTGGTTTAAAGATGTTTCTGCTGCTGATAGAATTTTAATAACCTGCAAGGCCTCATGTCCATCGGTTAAAGGTTTCGTGCCCTTTTCAACCGCTTGAACGAAATGTTCAAGCTCTAGTTGCAAAGGTTCGGCAGGCGATAAAGGCAAGGCAGTCCCCTGAAGATCTTTATGCAAAATGAAAGATCCATCCTTTTTTTCCGCATAGGTTTTATAAAACACAACCTTTTCACCCCACGGCTTTGTATCATCAAAAACTAGAGTTCCCTTTTCGCCCGTCACCACAAGACGTTGTTCCTTTTGAAAATGAGCGCGAGAAAGATGGCTGCTGGTTTTGATAGAACCATAATCTAAATACAGACTGCAAATATCTAAATAGGGCTCTACAAAACAAGACTGTCCAACAGCAAGAATTTTCTTTGGATTTTTGCCCATAAGCGTCAAAATCATCGATAAATCATGGGGGCCCATATCCCACAGAATGCCTTCCTTGGGGAATATTTTTCCCAAATTCTTACGAAAAGATTCAATGGTAATGACAGAACCAACCAACCCCTGTTGAACACATTCCACAACCTTTAAGAAAGCAGGATGATATCTAAGCAAATGCCCCACCATTAAAGACAGATGCTCTTTTTCAGCCAAGCTCACAAGCTTTTCTGCTTGCAGGACATTCGCTGTAAAAGGCTTTTCTAAAAAAACATGCTTTCCCACTTTCAGACACGCTTCAGCCAAAGGAAAGTGAGTTGCCGTGGGGGTCACAATCACACAACCCTTAATAAGAGGGCTGGCCAGGACTTCCTCAAGAGATGAAATCTTCAGATTATACTGATTCGCCAGGGCAATTTTATCAGGTGTTGGATGATCAACCAATGCCCCCAACTTATGTAGACGAGCCAGCGTCTTAACACTGTTTTTGCCCCAATCTCCGCATCCTATAACAGCAATTTGGTTCATGAAAAGTAAAATCCTTGTAATAACTTTTTAAAGGCTTCTGGCTGATCGATAAGTAATCTGAAAATCATTGATAAATAAGCTATTTGAATCATCAAAACAATAATAGGTAAAATGGGATTTGGCCCAAGGCCTTGGCCCGGCTTTACTGAATACATTTTTCTTTTTACAAATTTAAAGTACAAAGCATTAGCAAAAACTCCTAAACCTAAAGACAAAATCATTCTAAAAAGATAAATGATAATTTTGGGCAGATAGGGGCCCAAATTAACCTTTTGGAGAGCAAAAATCAGACTTACAATAAAGGTTGTACGCCCAAGGAAAAGAAAAAATGCATTCCAATACATACGACGATAAAGAAACCAATAGTAATCAAGATCAAAAAAACTAAGTAAAAACACAGCCCAGTTCCAGCTTTGAAACCATTTGCCTAAGCGGAAGTGTTCGTATAGGTCAAGATAGTATCGAGTATCCGGCCCAAAAGGAGGATTTGTTTCCTTTGCAGACTTGATAAAGGCCAAAAATTTCTTTTGCTCTGTTGAGTGTTTAACCATTCCTAATACATGGCAGAAAAACTGGATTAAGTAAAGATGGTCTCATAGAAACGAGCTCTTGTTTTCCTCGGACTCACCCCAAAAATCCATCCTTACCTTTATCAAATCTCTTTAAAAGTTAGAAAAAATAGGTTAAGTTTTCCTAGTTGTTAGTCATTTAGACCTTATTTCTAGGTTTATATGGTTGGTGGGATTCTAAGTGTTGTGGCACTGGAATCCTCCGTTTCTATCCCATAAAAAGCAAGGGAAAAACTTTGAAATCTTTGAAAACTTGGATTGTAACGGACGGAAAAATCGGTACGGAAAAGCAATGCTTAGCCCTAGCTAGCCTGCTTAACCTAACGCCCGAAGTAAAAAGAATTCAGGCCCGCAATCCCTGGAAGTTTTTGCCGCCTCGTCTATGGTTTTGCCCCTTAAAGGGTTTATCAGCAAAAGGGAATTTACTGAATGGCCCATGGCCCCAGGTTATTATCGGATCCAGCCGAATTGCAGCGGCTCCCTTAGCGGCCATCAAGAAGTTATTAGGCCCGAAAATTCTGGTTATTTATATTCAAAACCCTCATTTGGACCCAGCCAAGTTTGATTTTATTATTGCTCCTTCCCATGATGAACTGGTGGGAAAAAATGTCATTTCCATTACAGGGGCCATGGCTTTTTTGAAAAAGGAAACTTTAAGGATTGAGGCCAAAAAATGGGAAAAATTATTACCCTCTTTGCCGCGGCCTTTAGCCACTATTATGTTGGGCGGCAACAGTCGACACCACTCCATGACGCTAGAACTTATGAAGGAATTCGGGGGTTTGATCCGAAAGGCTGCTTTGAAGAACCCCATGGGTTTTTTGATTACTGCGTCCCGGCGGACGCCCTCTGAAGCCTTAACAGCCTTTAAAGAAGCCCTGCAAGACACTCCTGCCTATTTTTGGGATGGAACGGGCGACAACCCCTATTTAGGATTTTTAGGGTTGGCTGATTTCTTGGTCGTAACAACGGATTCCGTGTCTATGATAAGCGAAGCTCTGACAACCGAAAAATCTGTTTATGTTCTTGAGCTTAAATCTCGATCCAACCGATTGAGTAAGTTTATTTCTGATCTGAAAGAAAAGGGCTTTGTTCGCAACTTTATGGGAACTTTTGACAAATTTTCTTACCCTCCTCTAAGGGATCACGAAGAAGTTCTTAAAAAAATAGAACCCAGGCTAAAAGCTCTTAGCTCTTCAAATCACTAGCAGGGATTTGGGACAATTCGCTATTCAAAATGCTTTCAATTTTAGCAGTTGAATGGCCCTGTGTTGTTACAAAAAACTTCATGCTAACCACCAACTTATTTAACAATCTGTTGATCAGCGGATCAATTTTTGCAACTTTTGGATGAGTATCAAAATACTGCATAAGGGCCTTAGCCACTGAATAGGTCAATTCATCTTTTGGGGTTTTAGTTTCGTTATTATTTCCATGCACAAGTTCTGTAACTTTTGACTGCGTAGATGAATATATTTTATTCCAAAACAGGGTCCGTGCATCCTGCTGGCTTGCAACAGAATCTGACGGCATGGCAAGACCCATAAGGCTCAAAAAAATAATGCTTAAGAAAATCTTTTTAGAAATAGCGTTCATGGTTCCCCCTGTTTTTTTTAGGGTACCAAAGAAATCCTAGAACTTCAAACAAAAGTTTTTGAACAAATCTTCAGATAGTTGACTATTCAATTTACATTGAGACTCTAATGCCAACAGTTTCAAAACCGTTGTCTCAAGATCTTGTGCATTCCACAAGCGCAACTGATTTAAAAATTGGGCTTTTTCTGTAAAGAAAACGGGGGGAGATACCATGAATAAAAGTTGATCCGCGGAATGGGTGCCCGCCAAGGCTTTAGCATGATGCAAGCGAATCAATTTGTTCAACAGTTCCCGAATTAAACCAATGGGGTTGCTCACTTTATTCAGATCACATTCCTCTTGCAGTGCTTTTTTATCTTTAGCCAAAAATGACGCCACTAACCTTTGCGTATCTTCCGTGACTAAGGGGCTTAGGACCTTTGCGATATCTTCTTCCAGTACATGGGTTTTATCTCCCATATACGTACACAGCTTTTTCAGTTCACTACTTAACAGGGAGGCATCCTTCAGAAACAATCCTGCCACTTGATGAGCCAAAGCATCGGAAATAATCTTTTGTTCTGAGGCAAAATAATTCTTAACCGCAGCACTTAAAGTGCGTACATCAGGGGCATAACAGGGAATAGATCCCAAGGTAGATTCTTTTTCATAAAGCTGCCTTAATTTGGAAGAAGGTCCCAGATATTCGGATGATTGAACAATAAATAGGGTGTCTCGATCTTGAGACAAAACTTCCTTTAAAAGGGGACACAGCTTGTCCGTTGCTTGGGTGACTAGAATCAGCTCATTGTCTCCAAAAAGATTGTTGGAAGATAAAAGGTCTGATAGAAAAATTTTCTTTTGGAGTAAAACTTCTTCATAAATTCGTTTAATGGGAGTCTTAGGAAAATTGAGGCGAAGGGCATTCTCAACTTCTGAGGCCACCCAACCCTCTTGATCCCCATAAAACAACAAAGACTTAAAAGTAGTCCCTTGTTTTTTAAGGGTTGAAGAAAGATCAGCCTTGTTTATTTTCATGATTTTTAGGTTTGTATCCCTTGAAAAAAGTGGCAACTTGTCTGCGGATACCAAGAGCAATGCCATCTAGCAAACGAACATGGGCATCTTTTTTAGAAATCAATGTGGAATAGGGGGATGAGGTCAAAATATTATAGTCAGCGACCGATGATTCCGTTCCCTTAAACAAGACTTTTCCAGACCCAATGTGAGTCAGAGAAAAATCAACCTGCACAACGGCCTGAGCCCTGGTTGTAGTTGCGTCCTTTTGCACAGATAGATTGCGGGTCGAATAATTAACCTGGGCATTTATTTCATAAAGAGGGCGTTCTTCCCCAAAGGGAGAAAAGGACTCCAGCAAAATATTGCGCAAAATTTGCCCTGATCTTTCCTCAATGGTTCCCACCTTAACTTGGCCCAAATAGCCATCAGACTTTTGGTTATACAGGGGTGTGAATCCACAGCTGGAAAGAAACAAGGATAGAATAATAAGACCCAAATTATACAACAATATTGACCACCCTATTCGGAATTACAATCGTTTTTCTAATGCTTTTATCAGCCACAGCCCCTTGAACGGTTGGCATATTTAGCGCTAACTCTAGCAGATCTTTTTCTGTCAAACCCTTGTCAACTTCCAAGGTTCCCCGCATCTTGCCGTTCACCTGAACCGCGAGGATAATCTTATCTTCCGCGGCAAGTTTAGGATCTGCCTTGGGCCAGGGGGCATCAAAAATAAATCCCGATTCCTTATAAAGACTTTGCCACGCTTCTTCAGCTAAATGAGGCATCATGGGGGCAATCAGTTGCAACAAAACCTTAAGAGATTCATAGGCTACAGCAAGGTCATCTTTATGATCTAAAGAAAGATCTTCAATCGCATTAGACAACTCACGAACACGGGCAATTGCTTTATTGAAATGAAATTGTTCATAGTCCTGTTTTACTGCCAAAATGGTTTGATGCAGTCTCTTTTCAACCGCTTGGGCCTTAGCAGAAGGCTGCCCACCGGAAGATCCACAATACTTTTCTGTCACCTCATCCAGCAACTTCCACAACTTGTTCACATAACGCCAACACCCTTGTAACCCTGCTTCAGACCAGTCGAAGTCCCGATCAGGAGGTGAGTCAGAAAGAATAAATAAGCGGACTGTATCAACTCCATAAGCTTCCAGCATGTCAGATGGGTCCACCACATTACACTTGGATTTACTCATCTTCTCAGAAGGGCCAATTTTTAGCGCTTCTCCCTTTGTGGAATAAGCTTTGCCTTCCTTGAATACAACATCGCCCGGGTAAACCCACTGGCCATCTGCTGTGCGATAAGTTTCGTGACATACCATGCCCTGGGTCATCAGGGCTTTGAAAGGTTCATCCAATTTCAAATACCCACACGCAGAAAGGGCCCGCATGAAAAATCGGGAATACAGCAAATGCATCACCGCATGCTCAACCCCACCAATATACTGGTCGACAGGCATCCAAGATTCTGTAATAGATCGATCAAAAGCCTTATCTGTTGGATGGGAACAATATCTTAAAAAGTACCAAGAGGATTCAAAAAAAGTATCAAAAGTATCCGTCTCACGGCGTGCTTTCCCCTTACATTTTGGGCACGTTGTATGTTTCCAGGTGGGGTGATGTTCCAGGGGATTGCCTGGCTTATCAAAGGTCACGTCTTCAGGCAAAGTCACGGGCAACTGATCCGCAGGAACTGGAACCACCCCACAATGATCACAGTAAATAATCGGAATTGGGCAGCCCCAATACCGTTGGCGAGAAACCCCCCAATCCTTTAAACGATAGATGATCGTGGATTCACCCAAGGATTGTTTTTGCAAAGCGTCGATAGCTTTTATCTTGGCAGCCTCTATAGAAAGCCCATTTAAAAATCCAGAATTACACAGGAATCCTTCCCCCCCATAAGCTTCCTTAGAAACATCCAGGGGCTCCCCATGAGGCAATGCAGAAAGCACAGGGCGAATGGGTAACTTGTATTTATGGGCAAATTCATAATCCCGCTCATCATGAGCTGGGCATCCATAAACAGCCCCAGTGCCATAGTCCATAAGCACATAATTAGCCACAAAGACGGGCAGCAGCTGATCAGGTTCAAAGGGCGATGCAACCTTAAGGTGCGTTAAGAAACCTTTTTTCTCAGTGGTCTGAAGACTTTTTTCGCTGGTTCCCAAGGCTTTAAATTCTTCAATGAATTTTTGTAAAATTTTGTTATCCTTTGCCAATTTCGTCGCTAAAGGATGATCCGGAGAAATGGCTAAAAAGGAAGCGCCAAACAAGGTATCCGGCCGGGTTGTAAATACGCGAATTGAATCTGCAGAATCATTCAGTTTGAAATCAATATAGGCCCCAACGGATTTCCCAATCCAGTTGTGCTGCATGGTTGTAACTTTCGCGGGCCAGTCTTTTAGGGTTTCTAAAGATTGCAGCAAGTCTTCTGCAAAGGCTGTTGTTTTCAAAAACCATTGGGATAAAAGCTTTCGTTCAACGGGCACGCCTGATCGCCAACCCTTACCATCAACCACTTGTTCATTGGCTAAAACCGTTTGTTCAATCGGGTCCCAGTTCACCCAAGATTCTTTCCGATAAGCCAAGTCTTTAGCCAAAAAATCCAGAAACATTTTTTGTTCGTGTTGGTAGTACTCGGGTTCACAGGTTGCAAGTTCCCGTGACCAATCATAGCTAAGGCCCAAAGACTGAATTTGGCCCTTCATAGTTTGAATATTTTCCCGTGTCCACTTGGCAGGGTGCGTTTTGTTTTGAATGGCTGCGTTTTCAGCAGGTAGTCCAAAGGCATCCCAACCAAAAGGATGCAACACGTTAAAGCCCTGTGCTTTTTTAGAGCGCGCCACCACATCCCCCATCACGTAGTTGCGTACATGGCCCATATGCAGGCGGCCCGATGGATAGGGCAACATTTCTAATACGTAATACTTGTTGGGTTTATCATCGTGGGCTGCAAAGCAATTCTGCTCAGCCCAATGCTTCTGCCACTTAGGCTCGACTTTTTTAAAATTATAAGGTGTTGACATCAAGGGTACTGGATAAAATTATTTTTCTTCCGCAATTTTCAATTCGCGGGCACGAGTCAAAATGGTGTCTTCAAATTGGTCAACGGTTTTAGCGTTCACCACTTGGTCCTTCCATTTATTGAACTTATCTTGTTTCTGTCTAAAGATGGAAACTTTCAGCGCATCTGACTTCAATTCCCGGCCCGTGATAATCACTTCAACCTTTAGTCGTTCCTTGGGTGTTTCTGTGGGAATATACCAATTCGTTAAAATGGTGCCCCCGAAAGGGTCAACAGATTTCTTGGGCAAGAAAGATGTGGCTTCTAAGCTGGCCTTCCAAAGGTAAGTATTAACCCCAATCCCCTTTGTTGCATTTTTCTTTGATTTGGTGCTTTCATAAATGGGTTCATCAAACAACAACCCCTCAATTTTAGCTTCCCGACGTTCGCGCACGGTTTTTGGAACGCGCAAACTATCATCTTTTTTGGCAGAACAAGAAACCAACAACAAAAGCATCAAAGAGGCAAAGATTTTATTCATAGAAATTCCCAAATTCATAGTCTTATCAATAAACTATTTTTGAACTTTAGACAAAGGTTTTTTCATATTCCAGAAAAGCAAATATTTGATATGTTTGATCCCTACTTCGGGCTGGATCAACTATGTTGAGCCAGCTTTCAACGCTCACCCTTACGAAGGAATCGTTTCCTAATTGCAGAAAGAATCCCTTTTCTGGGTGTTTGAGGTTCTATCTCAGTAGATGTAGATACGTTCACGAGGAGTAGACTACCATTACGAATGAAGCATGCATCCCTCCTAAGGTCTGTTGGAATGAGCGCTTGTATAGCATTTGTGGCCGGCAAAACAGCAAAAGACATAAAGACTGCAATATCCCCTTTTGAAAAGCTGCAGCCAAAAGCTTTATCTTGACAGAGATATACTGCATACTTCTTAAAAAAAGGATCTCCAGATTGAGAAAGTATGTTTTCCAGAACTATAACCCGGATTGAATTATCCTTCTCATCAACCCTTACCTCTTTCACAGCACCGGCACAAACATCTACCTGGCGCAAAATTTGTTTTTTTTCGTCCGCGGCCAAATCAGCAAAACTTTCGGGTGTTTTTCCTAAAAACACCCCCAGTAAACTTAATAAACCAAATAATTTAGGGGCTGAAGTAGCTAAGGATTAATGTTTAGATGATTTATACCAGGATTTGAGCTGAGTTAGAAGGGTTTTGTGATTGCCTCCATTGAAGCGCCACTCACACTCTTTCAAAAACCAGTGAAAATTCTCACGTTTAATACCGTTAAATTTTCTTAAATGACGTTTAGCCTGATTCCAAAAATTCTCTATCCCATTAATATGATTATGCCTATCAGCAAACAATTCAGAATGGTTAATCCTCATATGGTGAAAGGCACTTACATCTAAGGCGTTATAAGACTTGTAGCAATCTGTATATACAATGCTATCAGGTGTTACTCTCTCTTGAATAATAGGCATTAAAGTATCTGTTTTTGTATCATTAATGATGGCTGTATAAACTTTGCCGCCTCTCTTAAGAAGCCCGAATACCGCGACTTTCCCTGCAGCCCCTCGACCTCGTTTCCCCTTTCTTATTCCTCCAAAATAACTTTCATCGGCTTCAACCTCTCCCTCTAATTCATAGCTTGGTTGTTTGCAAGCAATTAGCTCTCTCAAGTGATGGTAAAATCTTATGGCTGTGTTTGCTTGGATGCCCACTATCTCTGATGCAGCTCGCGCTGTTGTTCCGGCTACAAAATGCTCTATAAGCCTGCTCTGCTGCCTTCCACTTAATCTGCTTTTTCTTACATACATTCTAGCTATTATAGACCCTCTTTTAGGTCTTAGCTACTTCAGCCCCAAAATTTAAATTTTCTTTTCATTTTAGGACCTCCAAAGGTTAATGTGTGGCCACAAAAAATATTTTCATATTCGATGCACCCCCTGTTTCTAAACAGTATATGAGCTGACTCCATAAAAAACAAGAAACAAGAAACAAAATACTTCTACTTCTTAACAAAAGAAAATGGCATACTGGGCGAATGATTTATATATTTTTGATCTTTTTTAATTTTGTTCTTATTTCAAATGCCTCTCAAGAAATTCTACGGGCTTACAAAGATCAATCCTGCGCTCAGTTGCTGGAAAATGGGTTAAAGGCCTTAAAAGCAGGTCGAGAGCCTATCATTCCCAATCCACAGGATTGTATACTTGAAGCTAAAATTTTGCGGTGGCTATGGTTTCGGAATAATTCCGGTGACTTTCAAGAACGCTTTGATTTCTTGAAAGAAAACTCTGGCTGGCCCGACCAAAAGAAAATTCGCATCCAAGCTGAACTTTCCATAAATGCGGGCACGCCTGCCAAAGAAGTGCTGACCTTTTTTGAAAAATTCCCTGTGGCAACTTCAGAGGGCGCCATGGCCTATGCTTATGCCTCGCGCTTGAAAAATGCCCCTGAACGGGCAGCCCTTGTTCAAAAGTTATGGCAGGAAACAGATTTTACAAAGTCTGACGAAAAATCTTTTTATAAAACCTATAAAAAAATACTGACCAAAGAAGACCATGCGGCAAGAATTAACAGGTTGATTTATGAGGGCAACTATTACGGATTAGAGCGTATAAAGCCACTAGTTTCTACTCGAGCAAGGGAGGCCATTAATTTCGTAAACAACCTTCTAAAGAAAAAAAGATTTTCAAAAGGAGACTTAAAAAAACTGAGTCCCTATTATCAAAATAATTCTGCCGTCTTTGTGCGTCTGATTCAGGCTAATATTGCCGCTAAAAAAGAACAAGATGTCTTAGAACTTTTTCGAACAGCCCTGGATGGTGGGTTGTTACACGAATACCCTGTGTCTCTAAGAAAGTATAGAAATTACTGCGCTAGAAGCCTGATGAAAAAAGGTCAAAATCTAGAGGCCCATACCCTCTTGACTACAGCGTTAGTTGAAGAAGAAAAAGAAAATTTGATTGATTATGTTGAGGGAGAGTGGCTAGCTGCTTGGCTTGCGCTTAGAAAATTGGGTCACCCGAAAGAAGCTGCAAAAAGATTTTCAAAACTTTATGCTCTAGTTAAAACCCCTATCAGCCAATCAAAAATGGCCTATTGGACAGGCGAATCTTATGAGACTCTTGGAAATAAAGAAACCGCAAGGGAATGGTTTAAAAAGGGAGCCATTTTTCCCCATACATTTTATGGGCAATGCTGTTTGGAAAAACTCGACAAACCTCTGGATTTCGACTTTGAGGAAACCGCTGAATTGCGCCCAGAAAAAGAATCGGACAAAGAGCTTTTTCATGTTCTGAAAATTCTAGTGACATATCATTTTGATCAAGAATCCGAAGATTTATTTTTGTTTCTAGCTAAAACCTTGAGTGCGCACAATACGAAAGCTCTCATAGCTGTGGCTGATAATCTGGGTCTAAAACATATGATTGTTTTGGGTACAAAGTTTGCGGCTAAAAATGGAGCAATTTTATTGGAAGCGGTCTATCCTGTCCGTCCTGTTCCGTCTGATTTTCCCTTTCTTACAAAACCGTTGCTTTTATCTTTGATCCGTCAGGAAAGTGGTTTTAATGAGAAAATTGTCAGCTCTGCCTATGCAAAAGGTTTAATGCAATTGGTTGCACCTACGGCAAGACAGCTGGCAAAACGCCATAAGATTGAATTTAAAGATCACTATCTTACAACGCGTCCCGATATTAATTTAACATTAGGATCTCATTACTTATCTGATCTGATGAAAAAATATGATGGGAATATTCCTCTGACCTTAGCGGCTTACAATGCTGGTCCTAAGCCTGCTGCTGAATGGGTTAAAGCTTTTGGGGATCCTCGAGATCCAAACGTTAATTTGGTGGACTGGATTGAGAGCATTTCATTTGGGGAAACCCGAAGCTACATCCAGCGTATTTTAGAAACTATCCCTGTCTATCAAAAAAGATTGGGCGAAAAACCACAGTTTTATAGCTAGATTAATTTAACGGAAAAGGAAAAAAAACCCAGATTTTTAATCTGTCCACCAGGACTCTAATCTAGATTCTAAATGGGCTGTATGCTTAGGATGCTTCAACCGGCTTTTGTGGGCAATCATATCTTTGCTAAGATACCCCAGGGGGATCAGATAGAACTCGCCCATTAAAATTCTATCCAGTGCGTTCACATACACCACAAGCTCTTTCTTTGTTTTAGCTGCAATAATTTTAGGAATCAGGGCATCAATCACAGGGTTCTTGATCCCTGGGTAGTTCCGGCTTCCGGGCGTATCCGCTGAGGACGAAGACACGTAATTAATCAACTCATTTCCTGGAGATTTTGCCGCAAACCAATTATGAAATAAAATATCGTAATCAAAATCCACTTTCCGTCGTTCATATTGAGCCCCGTCCAAAAGCTTAAGATTCACGACCACTCCTAAAGATTTCAAATTCCGAACAAGACCTAAAGCCACTTTTTCATAAAATGGATCTGCAATAATAATTTCTACAATGAAAGGTTTTTTTGTTTTCTCATGAACCAGTTTTCCTTGTTCCAAAACCCACCCGGCTTCTTTCAAAAGCTTTTGAGCCGCCTTTATATGCAGCCTTTCTGTGCTTTCGATTATTTTTGGAGTTGCATTGGCAATATCTTTAAAAACCGATTCCGGCAACTGGTCTTTGTAGGCTTTCAAGATCTTCAATTCTGCCTTGCTGGGCATACCCTTTGCCGCAAAGTCACCGTTGGCAAAAAAACTATTCAGTCGAGTATACTGACCCTGGAAACAAGTCTTATTAACCCAATCAAAATTAAAGGCAAGATTGAAAGCTTCCCGCACCCGAATGTCGTGGAAAAAGTCGCGGCGAGTATTCAAGGCAAAGGCCGTCATTCCCTCAGGCCGGTTATGAGTTATTTCTTCTTTAACAATGTGCTTAGAAGATGGAAAATGATAATCTTCCACCCATTTTTGCGGATCTTCTTCCTCAATATAATCGATTTTTCCTGATTTAAAGGCTTCAAATTTTGAGGCCCCATCTCGGTAATAATCAATCCTTATTTCATCAAAATTGTATCGTCCCTGATAGACGGGAAGATCCTTTCCCCAAAAATCTTTGTTTCGTTCAAAAACTAAAGATCGGCCAAAATCAACAGACTTAATGCGATAGGGCCCATTGCCAATAAGGGGAAGATGAGTCAATTTGGTTAAGTCTTTCCCTTCATAAGCCTTCTTAGATAACAAGGGCATCATAGATAAAATCAGGGGCACTTCCTTGTCAGGGGGGGATACTTTTTTAAAGGTCATTTTCACCCTAAGATTCCCCAACTTTTCCATTTTTTCAACTTTTGAATAGTAGGTTTTCATAAAGGGTTGTCCCACCTTTAACCATGTTTCCCAACTAAAAATCACATCATCAGCTGTGATAGGATCTCTCGTTTCCCAACGGGCCTGAGGACGGATATTAAAGATAATCCATGATCGATCTTTTGGGGTTTCCACACTTTCTGCCACAGCCCCATACATAGAAAAAGATTCTTCCGGTGAACGGCCCAAAAGGGTTGCCCGGGTTAGGGATACTTTTTCTTCCGCAACGCCCTTAACAATCCAAGGATTCAGGCTTTCAAAAGTCCCCACTTTTCCAATAGTAACCTTTCCCCGTTTGGGCGCTTTAGGATTTACAAAGTCATAGTGGGTAAAAGAAGACTTGTATTTAAGATCTCCTTCTAATTTCGAAATGCCGTGCATTGATTTGGCTTTAAGGCCCATGGCAATCGACAACAACAAAGTGAAAAACAAAATTTGTTTCATTGAATAAAAATTCCTAGTTAATGCTGTTGAGTTTAGACTGAATCTTCCCAAAATGAAAGGTTCCTGTGGCGTAGGCAATCAACATATAGACCCCAAAAGCCAGCCCAAGGACCCCCGGCAACAGAATCCAACTTGAAACAGTGATGCGGGTCAACGCCAATTCTACCCAAGGGTTTATAAACTTAATATACAAAATCAAAAGGCCGATACTCACAAATAAGCGCGGACAAAAAGATTGGATGATATGTTTTAGGTCAAGCATTTTTCTTTTTCTTAAAATAGTTCCCATCAGAAGAGTTTGGGTCCACGAGGCAACGCTTGTTGATAAAGCCAAACCCACATATTCCATAGACCCGATCAAAATCAGATTAAGGGCTACATTCAAAGCCATACATCCAAGACCAATCCACATGGGAGTTTTGGTATCACCATTTGAAAAGAAGACGGTACTAAATAATTTCACCAAAATATAAGCCGGAAGTCCGGAAGCTAAAGCCATTAGCGTGTGCGATGTGGGTGCAATATCAGACGCTTTAAATTCCCCATGTTGGTATAAATGTTCAATTAAAAAAGGCGCCAACATGATCAGTCCCACCATAGCAGGTACTGCTAGCGCTAGAGAAGATTCAATAGCGATAGTTTGTGTTTCAAGGGCTTTTTGGGATTCTTTTTTACGCCAATGTTTTGATAGGGTTGGCAACAGAACTGTGCTCATAGCCACCCCAATAACGCTAAGGGGCAACTGGGCCAAGCGATCCGCATAGTTCATATAGGAAATGCCGCCCACCTTTAGATAAGACGCAATCATAATATCTAAAAATAAATTAATCTGAACAACTCCAGACCCCAGAGCAGCCGGTAGCATGATTTTGAAAAATTTCCTTAGGGAAGGCGTTATTTTGGGCCAGGTAATTTTGACTGAAATATCTGACATCTTGCAAGGCACAAAGACCCACAGAAACTGAACAACCCCACATCCCAAAACACCCCAAGCAAGGGCATATCCCGCTGACTTGACGGTAGGGCTTAGGTAAAGCATACAGGCAATGATGAATAAGTTTCCTGCTGCAGGGGAAGCCGCTGCTGCCACAAATCGTTCAAAAGAATTCAGAATACCACTAAAAAAAGCAGTCAGAGAAATGAAGAATAAAAAGGGAAAAGTTATTTTTGAAAATTCGATGGTTAATAGAAGCCGTTCTGGGGTTTGACCCAAACCACGAAAAAGCATGGGAATTAAATTAGGTAACAGCAGTTCAACAACAATGGTCAGACCTAAAAGCACGAAACATAAAAGAGAAAAAATGTTTTGGGCAAAGTTCAGGGCTTCCTTGCGCCCCTCGGTAGCCAGAACGCCCGAGAACATGGGCACGAATGAGGCATTAAAAGCCCCTTCAGCAAAGATGCGTCGAAACAAGCTGGGAACCTTGATGGCAATCCCAATGGCGTCACTAACCACGTTAACGCCAATATAGTGAGCTTGTAGGGTTTCCCGTACAAACCCGGTGATACGGCTTAAAACAGTGAACCCGCCAACGGACAAAACTGAACGAATAATTTTCATAGTTCAAAACTTTCTGATAAATAAAACTGTGGGGATATTAAAAATATTTTGCAAAAGCAGCAAGCGATTTGTTTGATTTGGTATAAGTTCTATGCAGCTTGCTTAGGTTTAACGGTTTTTTTAATCTGCGCCCACAATTGATCTTTGCCAAACTCCAGATCATAGCGCTGTTGTAAATTCATCCGGGTATTGGCCCCCACTCCAAAAAAGCGTTCAAATCTTAGGGCCGTATCAACAGTTATATTTCTTTTGCCCTGAAGTATTTGAGACATCCTTTTAGCTGGAACTCCCAATTTTCGAGCAAGCTCGGCACTTGATAATCCAAGAGGTTGCATAAAGTCTTCCCAAAGAATTTCCCCGGGATGAATGGGGGCTATTTTTTTGGCCATTTTAATTCTCCGTTCTTTCTAGTTTTCCGTCTGTTCCAATTTTCTCGCATCATCAGCGCACACGGCGTCACAATCAGTGTAATCATTGACGCAAAGGAAACCCCGTAAACAATAGCGGTTGAAAGCTGCACCCACCAGGCGCTTGAGGGGGCACCTACAGTGATGGCGCCCGTTAGAAAGTCAATATCCATACGAGCCATAATGGGCAACAACCCCAATACACAGGTAATTTTTGTTAGAAAAATCGGACGTAGGCGAAGAGCCCCTGTGCGCAAAATAGCTTCCCGCACATTGGTTCCTTCCTTCACCAGAACATCAAAAGTATCAATAAAAATAATATTGTTACTGACAATAATTCCCGCCAAGGCGATGACCCCAATACCGCCCATCACAATACCAAAGGGTTGTTTCATAATCAGCAGCCCCAGGAACACCCCAATGGTTGACAAGACAACCGCACTAAGCACCAGCATCGCGCTAAAAAAGCTGTCAAACTGGGTCACCAAAATAACCAGAATTAAAAACAGGGCCACGGCAAAAGCCTTTAATAAAAAGGCTTGGGTTTCTTGCTTATCGGCCTCTTCCCCCTTAAAACGAATTTCAACCCCTTTAGAGGGAGGTTTTTTTTCGATCCATGCTTTTATTTCCTTCACTTTAGTATCTGTCAGAACACCTGGTTTTGTATTGGCCAGGACCCGCAAAACAGGCTTTCCATCAGTTCGGTCAATATGATCTACCCGTTGTTTTGGTTTCTTTTTAATGAAGTGACTTAGGGGGATTGAACCCTCAGTGGTTGAAATACGTAAAGCATCTAGATAATTAAGAGTCCGATATTCTGCGGGGAATCTGACAATCACGTCAATCTCGTCTCGGCTATCTACGGGCTGGAATGTGCTTATCTTTAATCCATCTCCCACCATTTGAATCATATTGCTGACCGCAGCCACGTTCGCTTTATATTTAGCTGCCTCTAGTCGATCCACATCTATTTGCCATTGAATACCAGGGATGGGGCGGCTATCTTCCACATCTTGCAGCCCGGACATTTGATCTAAATAGGTACGCAGCTTCCTAACTTCTGGTTCAATCAGATCGTAATCGGCTGACATCACATTGATCTGAATATTTTTTCCTTGGGAAGGACCCGAACTTTCTTTTCGAACTTCAACGCTGGCCCCAGGGATCACATTCATTTCTTTCGAAACCTGATCCAAGATTTCCTGGGCGGGTCTGCGCAGTTGCCAGTCAATAAACTCAACGGTCAGGGTACCAATTACGTCAGCAGCATTCTGAGTCTCTGCCATCCCCACACGCGTATAAATACTTTTAAATTCCTTATGATTTAACAATTTTTGTTCTGCTAACCGCACAATGCGATCTTTTTCATCCAAAGAAAAATTCCCTCGGGCGTGCACCAAAAAAGACGCTACATCCGGTTCAACATTGGGGAAAAATTGCACCCCACTGCCAAATTTTCCATAAAGGTTAATCACTAAAACCAAGACCATCACAGCCCCAAGCAAAACGCGTCCCGGATAATTAAGAAGCTTATTGGTAAAGCACACATAGAAACCAGTGAAACCCTTTATGTCGGTCAAGGGTTCAGTTTCCATGGCTGCTAAATCCTGAATATGCTTTTTATCAGCCCCATCTAATTTAGCCACCATTCCCCCCAGAACGGGCACCAAAATCAAGGCTACAAGCAAAGACATAGTCAGAGTCGCCATTAAGGTAATAGGCAAATATTTCATGAACTGACCCATGACCCCAGGCCAAAACAACAGGGGCAAAAAGACAACAACAATTGTTGCAATAGAAGAAATAACGGGCCAGGCCATGCGAATTGCCGCATGGTGATAAGCGGTTTTTCTGTCCATCCCTGTGGCCATTTTCCTATCCGCATATTCAACCACAATGATGGCACCATCCACCAACATACCAACCGATAAAATTAGGCTAAATAACACAACCATGTTCAAAGTCATCCCACAAAGGCCCATGAAAAAGATGGCTGACAAAAAAGACACGGGGACTGCAAGCCCCACCAATAAAGCTGACCGCCAACCCAAGCTGGCAATAATGACTAACATCACCAGGAAGATGGCCATCAGAATATTATTTTGCAGCTCTTTCAACATATCTTTAATTCGTTGAGAGGCATCTTGAGAATAGTTTACTTTTATGGCCCCCTTAAGTGCGCTGATATCCTTATCAACGGTTGCCCTGACCTTTTCAATTGTTTCAATGATGTTTTGCCCAATGCGTTTCGATACTTCAATGCTAACGGTGGATTGCCCCCAGGAGCGGGCCAGGTTTTGTTGCGTGCGATAAGATCTTCGAATCTCTGCTATGTCTTGCAACTGCACCACAGAATTGGCTGTTGCCCTGACAGGAAAATTAAAAAACTGTTGTCGATCTTTCACTAAGCCCGGAGTCTTTAAAGAAAAACTGCCTGCCCCCACATTCATAACGCTGCTCGGGACCATCAGGTTATTTCTGGCAAATGATTCCATAATTTCTTGGGCCGATATTCCATAAGACTGCAGTTTTAGAGGACTAATCAAAACCTCAATGGCCTCAGCTCTATCTCCCACCAGCTTGGCATCTAGAACGTTACTGATTCCTTTGATATCATCCTGAATTTTTTTGCCAGCCTCATACAAAAACCGTTCGGGTACATCCCCAGAAAGTTCAACATTTAAGACGGGAAACAGACTCACATTCACTTCTTTAACCAAGGGATCATCGGTTCCCACAGGGTACTTAGCCTTGGCAAAATTTATTTTGTCGCGTACCTCTGTCAGGCTTTTGGCTAAATCAACACCCGTATGAAATTCCACATAAACAACGGCATAACCTTCATAAGCTGTTGACTTAATTTCTTTAACGCCCCCAATACTTTGCAGTTCTTGCTCGGTAGGTTTCAGAAGCAACCGCTCCCCATCTTCGGGCGAAATACCTGCATGGGTAATGACGACATAGACAATAGGAATGGGCACATCCGGGCTTGATTCTTTTGGGATCGTCAGATAACTCACAAACCCTGCCAACACCAAAAACCCGAAAAGCAACAAAACAGTTCGGCTATGCTTTAAGGCAATTTCAATCAGGCTAAGCATGAGGGGGCTCGGACAAAGTATCTTCAAAAACTGGGGTGACAGATTCCCCATCTTTAACAGTTTCTTGCCCCAAAGTAATCAATGTGACTTCAGGGGGCAATCCAGCAACCAAGACATGGTCTGCTGTTGAGTCGACCACTTTAACTGGCATGAATTTAGCTTTGCCAAACGTTAAAGTTTTTGCACCCAAAGTTCCCGCTTCCGACAAGGTCAAATAGGCGGGGCTTATTTTATGAAGCTTTTGATCTTTGAGCTCCAGTTTCACCGTTGCCGTCATCCCTACCGGCAATTCGTACCGAGGGTTAGGGATCGCAATTTCCATCTTAAATGTTTTTGTTGCATCATCCGCAATGACCGATAGAAAGCTTACAACCCCCTGAATTGTTTGTTGGTTAGACAGCAGAACTTCGGCTTTTTGTCCCTGACGAACATGTTGGAAAGTTTGTTCATTAATAAACACTTTCACCCGCAGGGGGTTTAGGTTCACAAATTGGCCCAGGGTTTTGGCTATGCTCACCGCCCCATTTTCCTCAACGCTGTAATGATTCACAACCCCATCAAAGGGGGCGCGAATGATCAACCGATCACAGTCCAGTTGCGCCTTTTTTAGGGCTTGGTTAGCTTCCTCAAAATTAGCGTTTGCTTGGGCCAGTGAAATGGGTGAGCTATAATTTTTGGCATAAAGTTTGGATACCGTATTCAGCTGCATCTCCCTAAGCTTTAACTGGGCTTTGGCCGTGTCTCTTTTGTGAAAAAAATCTTGTGCTTTTAATTGAATAAGGGGGGTTCCCTGGGAAACAAATTTTCCTTTAGGGGTTATAATTTTTTCAATTCTGCCATCCAATTGAGATGAGATTTCATCGGTTTGAGAAGCCATTGTTTGGCCACTTAGATGTACGGAAATAGGGTAAACAGCTGCTAAGAAATTCTGGGTACGCACCTTTTGAAGGGGTGACGAGGAAGAAGATTCTGCTTGTTGGTGTTGGGTCGTAAGGACCAGTTTTTTCTTATGAGAAGACGCCCCGAAAAGAAACCATCCCCCAACGACAGAAACTAAAAAGGCAATTAACAAATAGGATTTGTTAGGCCGCCATTTCTTGAAAGTTCGTTCTGATAAATCCATTTTTTTGATGATACCCACATACAGACGTCATTTTACGAGCAAGGCTTCTGGAACGCAAGAAATAACTGATTATCCCGTCATTGCTTTCCTCAGGCGTGACCCGAGGGCTCACGCCTTACCTCTTGCGTTGCGCCCTCAAAAAAGATGGGTTTTATACCTTAAAACTGTTTCAACACTTCCAGCGCCACAGGAATCAGTTCGGGTTTGTCGCCCCCACATTGGGCTAGATCTGGCCTGCCGCCGCCACCTTTAGATTCCAGGGCATGGCTAATGGATTGAATCAAAATACGGGCGTCCAAGGCAGAAAGAAGATCTTCTGTTACCCCTACAAGGGCTGATACTTTACTGCCATTAACAGAAGTCAAAAACACGATTCCAGATTTTAGACGATTTTTCAGGGTATCCATCAAGGGTTTTAAATCCTTGGCTGAAAGCCCATCAGCCTTTACGTGGAACAAGGGACCATGCTTGGTTTCATAAAGTTCTTCCCCCCCTTTGACGGAAAGTGAAGACTGTTTTTTAAGATGGTCTACTTCTTTTTCCATCTTTCTTTTGTCTTCTATAACCTGCATCAGTCGATGAAGCATTTGTTTCAAAGGACTCTTCAGTAAGTCACACGAGGTATAAACAATGCTTTCTATCTCAGCCACATAATCTTCTGCCCCAATACCTGTGACAGCTTCTAATCGGCGAACACCAGCTGAAACACTCGATTCGCCAATAATCTTAAAGAATCCAATATCACCGGTTCGGGCAACGTGGGTTCCCCCACATAGTTCTTTTGAATAGGCCGTATGATCATCTTCCCCGATGGCGACTACTCGAACTTCTTCCCCATATTTCTCGCCAAACAGAGCTTGCGCACCCCCTTGGATAGCTTCTTCTGGAGTTGAAATTAAAGTCAATACGGGGGAGTTTTTCCGAATCTGAGCATTTACTTCTCGCTCTAAAATCATTAAAGCCGCTTTGCCAAGGGCTTGGGGATAGCTGAAGTCAAAACGGAAACGATCGGGGGCCACCAAAGACCCCTTTTGCACAACAGATGTTCCCAGCTGAATCTGCAAAGCCGCATGGAGCAAGTGAGTTGCCGAGTGGTTGGCCCGCAGCTTTTGCCGACGGTCTGAATCAATCAACATTTGAACGGGGTCATTGACCCGCAGCATGCCCTCAGCCACTTTTATTTCATGGACATAAAGCTTGCCTGCTTTTTTAAATGTATTCACAACCAGCGCAATGCCATGAGGTCCCTTAAGAGCACCCATGTCACCCAATTGGCCACCGGATTCTCCGTAAAAAGGAGTCTGGCTTGTCAAAAGATAGGCCGTTTCATTTTCGCGAACTTCCCCTACAAAATGACCGTCCTTCATCAACTCTAAAATGGACCCTTCCGCAAAATCCGTTTGATATCCTAAGAAATCTGTGGGCCCATGTTTTTCGAGCACTTCAAACCAGGCTGCATCCGTATTTTCTTCCCCAGATCCTACCCATGAAGTGCGTGCCAAAGCTTTTTGTTGTTCCATAGCCTCAAGGAACTCATCATGATTTACAACCATTTTATGTGACTTCAAGATATCTTCTGTTAAATCCAAAGGGAATCCAAAAGTGTCGTATAATTTGAAAGCCGCATGGCCTGAAAAAGTTGATGAGCCTTCATGTTTCGAAATTTCTTCTGAAAGTATTTTAAGACCCCGACTCAAAGTTTCGCTGAAGCGTTCTTCCTCTAATTTAAGGGTAGATTGAATCAAGTCTTTTGCCCGGTTGAGTTCTGGATAAGCCCCGCCCATTTTATCCAAAAGGACAGGAACAATTTTATGCATCAAAGGTTCCTTTGCCCCCAAAAGGTGAGCATGACGCATAGCCCGACGCATGATGCGACGCAGTACATAGCCGCGGCCTTCGTTAGAGGGTAAAATGCCATCTGCAATTAAAAAGCTGGAAGACCGTAAGTGGTCAGCAATGACTCGTTCAGAAATAAGGTTTTGATCCGTCAAGGGTGCACCCGTTTTAAGCGCCACATCCTCAACGATGGCTTTCAGGATATCCGTATCATAGTTGTTATGAACACCCTGCAAAATAGCGGCAATGCGCTCTATCCCCATACCCGTATCTACACAGGGGCGGGGCAGTTTTGTTTGGGATCCATCCTTATGCTGCTCAAACTGCATGAACACTAAATTCCAAATCTCAACGAATCGGTCTCCATCCTGATCAGGCGTTCCAGGAAGCCCCCCAGGAATGTGTTCTCCGTGGTCATAAAAAATTTCAGAACAGGGGCCGCAAGGACCTGTATCACCCATGGACCAAAAATTATCTGTAGTGCTGATGGAAATAATTTTATGATCTGGAAAGTTAGTGATCTTTTTCCAAATGGCCGCTGCTTCGTGGTCATCTGCATAAACGGTCACATAAAGCTTGGTGGGATCTAATTTAAATTCTTTGGTGAGTAGAGTCCAGGCATAGGAAATTGCCTCTTCCTTAAAGTAATCTCCAAAAGAAAAATTCCCGAGCATTTCGAAAAACGTATGGTGGCGGGCTGTATATCCCACGTTTTCTAGATCATTATGTTTGCCCCCTGCCCGCAAGCATTTCTGCGCTGTAGTGGCTGTTGCAAAGGGAGCCTTTTCTTGGCCCGTAAAATAGTTTTTAAACTGCACCATCCCTGAATTTGTGAACAAAAGAGAGGGATCATTATGGGGAATCAAAGGACTTGAGGGCACAACTTTGTGTCCATTTCTCTCAAAGAACTTTAAAAAAGTTTGACGAATATCTGCTGTTAACATCATGTTCACACTTTACCAGCCAGTAAAAAAAATGCAACCATTCCGGAATGGAGAGTAATTTTTATAGAAATGGCTTTCGTCCCAAGTCCCACCAAATCAAGCGATTAATTTTCCCCTCATCATCAAGAGGGGTATGAGTAGTGTCTCTTAATTGTCTAGAAATAAACACGCAGTACAAGGTAAAATCTTCACGTTCTTTTGAAAGATGAGGTTTTTTTCTAATAACTGCATCTACAGCTGATTTGGTTGAAGCGTCTATTTTGTTAAAAACCCTGTTCCGTTCTGTGGGATTCATAATCTCAATTTTTTTCATCGCTAATTTGGCTAAGCGATCCATTTCGTCACAAATTTCTTCTAGGTCTGTGGCGGCTACGGAATTAAGTTTTTTTGCAGCAATAGAACGATCGACATGTTGCATATTCTCAATAATCTCATTATAGGTCGAAGGAACTACATAATGATCCTCTCTTAGGAGCTCTTTCGGAGCTGGTTTAAGAATTTTTTTTCTCAAGGGAATTTTTGTTGGAAATTCTTGTTTGTGATCACTTGTATGCTTATACGGAGTCTCTGCCAAAAGAAAACCTGAGGGATTAAAAGGGGGGCTATAGGTCTCAAAACCCTCATCAGAAGTGACAGCTTGTGCGCAAGGAAAAATCCCTAAAGTTAATATAAAAAGAGTTAAAATTTTTTTCACAGGGCCCTCCTTAATTTTCTTCTATCCATCCTTCATGATTTTGGCTTTTTCGCGACTCCAGTCTCTCTCTTTTTCTGTTGCCCGTTTGTCATGTTGTTTTTTACCTTTTGCAATACCTAAATCTAATTTTACCAAACCCTTTGCATTGAAATAAAGGCTCAAGGGAACCAGAGTAATGCCTTTGCGTTTAATAGCCCCCAACAGTTTATTTTGCTGACGTTTGTGTAACAAAAGCTTGCGGGGTCTTGTGGGCTCATGATTAAAGCGATTTGCCCCTGTGTATTCAGAAATATGGGAATTTAAAAGGTAAATGGCCCCATCTCGTTCTCCTGCATAAGCTTCATTAATAGTAACTTTTCCTTGTCGAATTGATTTAATTTCGCTGCCAAACAAGACAAGACCAGCCTCAAGGTTTTCCTCAATAAAATAGTCGAAGCGGGCTCGACGGTTTTGGGCAATAGTCTTACCCATGGGTTAAACGAGCCATGATCAGGGCTGTGTCCAACATTCTGTTAGAAAAACCCCATTCGTTATCATACCAAGATAAAATACGACAGAAATTGCCATCTACTACGGCAGTTTGAGTCAAATCAAAATTAGAGCTATGGGCATTATGGTTAAAATCAATCGATACAAGAGGCAGATTCACTGCATCCAGAATTCCTTTGAGTTCTGATCTTGCGGCTTTTTCCATGGCCTTATTGATTTCTTCTGCCGTTGTAGGGCGGCTGGAAACAAAGGTTAAATCTACAATAGACACATTGGATGTGGGAACTCGGATCGCTGTTCCGTCCAATTTCCCTTTTAGATGGGGCAAAACAAGACCCAAAGCCTTTGCCGCTCCTGTTGAGGTTGGAATCATAGATAAAGCGGCTGCCCGGGCGCGTCGCAAATCTTGATGGGCCGTATCAATCAAACGTTGATCTCCTGTATAAGAGTGAATAGTTGTCATGTACCCTTTTTCGATGCCAAATTCTCGGTCCAAAATAAAGGCAACGGGCGCCAAACAGTTAGTGGTGCAAGAAGCATTTGAAACAATCCTATCTTTAGCCGTTAAAGTGTGATGGTTTACTCCATAAACAATAGTTTTATCTTCCCCTTTGGCAGGGGCAGAAATCAGAACTTTTTCAGCGCCGGCTTTCAGATGAAGTTCTGCCTTTTCCCGATCTGTAAATTTTCCAGAACATTCCATGACCACTTGAACCCCCAGCTTCTTCCAGGGAATATTTTCCGGGTTCATTTCTGAAAAAACCTGAATCTTTTGGCCTTTAATAATCAGATTTTCTTGGTCATGATCCACCGTGCCCGCAAAACAACCATGCACGCTGTCATACTTGAAAAGGTGAGCATTTGTTTTGACGTCTGTCAGATCATTCACCGCCACAACTTCAATGTTTTCATGATGAGATTCATAGATAGCGCGCAATACAAGACGCCCAATACGACCAAATCCATTAATCGCAATTTTAATTTTTTTCATCGGACACCTCCTTCAAACTTTCTATAATGGTAGAGCTTATTTTTTCAACAGTAAACCCAAAATGATCAAAAACATCTTCCGCAGGGGCTGACATTCCAAAAGTTGCCATTCCAAAAATTAAATCTGTGGAACGCGCATACTTGTACCAGCTTTCCTTTGAAGCAGCTTCAATAAAAACTCGTTTTCCTTGGCCCAAAACTGTTTGTTGATAGGCATGAGATTGCTGACTGAATAGCTCTCGGCAAGGCATGGAAACAACGCGAGCAAGAATGTTTCTTTTGTTCAATTCAGCTGCCACATCTAATGCTAAAGAAACCTCTGACCCCGTAGCAATCAGGGTAAATTCCGCTTCGGCGTGGTCTTGCAAAACATATCCTCCCTTAGCACACAAGTTTTCTTGGAACGCTTGCCGGATGGTGGGCAAATTCTGACGCGATAAAGCAAGTAGAGATGGATTTTTGCTTGCTGTCAAAGCTAAGAACCAGCACTCCGCCGTTTCAATAGTATCCGCTGGTCTAAACACATGTAGGTTGGGAATACACCGCAAGCTGGCTAAATGTTCAACTGGTTGATGAGTGGGACCATCTTCCCCCAAACCAATAGAATCGTGGGTCATAACATAAATAACCCTCTGTTCCATCAGAGCCGACAAACGAATGGCTGGGCGGCAATAATCTGTAAAGACCAAGAAAGTTCCTCCATAGGGAATGAACTCTCCATGCAAGGCCAAACCATTCATCACAGCTGCCATGGCATGCTCTCGAATACCGTAATAAATATAATTGCCTCGGTGATCCTGGGGATTGATGGGCTGCATGGCAGCAGTTTTTGTGTTATTAGACCCCGTTAGATCGGCAGAACCCCCTAACAAATTGGGCAAAATTTCCGTCAATTGCTCCAGAACAAGTTCTGAGCTTTTTCGGGTGGCAATCTTGGGTTTTGATAGTTCAATTTGCTGACAAAATTTGTGGATTGTTTCCCAAAGATTAGTCGGTAATTCGGCAGAAAGTTTTGTGTTTTTATTGCGATTTTTCCAATCTGCATGAACTTCTTTAGACCTGCTTCCAAAACCGCGCCACTCACTCAAAATAGACTCGGGTATTTCGAAGGGGCCATAGGGCCACCCTAAAAATTCCCGGGCTTTTTTAATTTCATCTGCACCTAGAGGAGACCCATGCACTTTTTCAGATCCACCCTTAGTAGGGGCGCCATAACCAATAGTTGTTAGACAGGCAATAAGGACGGGTTGATCAACGGTTTTAGCCCAGGCAAGGGCTGCATCAATTTCATCTGCCTTGTGTCCATCAATGGCTTTTACAGCCCATCCACAAGCCTCAAACCGCTTCAAGTGATTTTCAGATGTGGAAAGAGAAGTAGGCCCATCAATGGTAATATGATTATCATCAAAAAGAACTGTGAGGTGGGAAAGTTTTAAATGCCCAGCCAGAGAAATGGCTTCTTGGGAGATCCCCTCCATCAAACAACCATCCCCTGCCAAAACATAAGTATAATGATTGACTGTTTCTGACCCATGGCGGGTGCGCAAAATGCTTTCAGCCAGCGCCATTCCAACCCCATTAGCAATTCCCTGCCCCAGGGGCCCCGTTGTGGTTTCAATCCCATCAGCATAACCATACTCTGGATGTCCAGCGGTTTTGCTATCTTTTTGGCGAAAGTTTTTTAATTGATCCAGGGTCATATCTTTATACCCCGTCAGATACAACAAGCTATACAAAAGCATGGATCCATGACCAGCAGAAAGCACAAACCGATCTCGATCGGGCCAATGAGGATCACTAGCCATAAATTTCAAATGTTTTGAGAATAGAACCGTTGCCACGTCAGCCATTCCCATAGGAAGACCAGGATGTCCCGACTGTGCACGCTCGACGGCATCCATGCTAAGAGCCCGGATAGCATTTGGTAATTGTGAATTCATTGTTTTAATCCTTTTGATGGATCATAAAGATTCAAAAGCCTTTGGACAAGAAAAACATCAAAAAAGAAGTTTCAAAAAATAGACTATACTCCGGAAATGGCCGGCTACTTTTATCCTGAATATAAATTTTCCTATCTTAGAACGAAAGATGATGTGGAAATAGATCTTATTGTCGAAAGACCAGGAAAGAAAATTTTGTGTACTGTGAAAGAGATAGATCACAGTGAGGCTATTTGTATTTCACAAGAACCAAGGGCAAAAAAAATTGGAGATGTCCTTGTTCTTCCTTGGCAGGAAGCTCTGGAAAAATACTTTGCTAAATCTTTGTCCTAACCCCTTACCCTATCCACAACAGTTTTTTCTGCAGGGATCATATAGTCCGGGCTTTTGATGCCAAACATCTTTAGAATAGTTGGGGCAACTTTGATAGATTCTACCCGAGTCCGAGATTGATCCTTCTTAAGGCCCTTAGAGTACACAATCCAGATTCCTTCAGGACAGTGGTAGGCCGTTCCCTGATCGCGCACTTCAATAATAATACCAAGATCCCGGAAGGGGATTCTTTTACCTTCGTACATTACAACCCCTGATAACACTAATTCGGGAGAACTCTGCAAATTACAATTCAAAGTCAGCCCTGATTCTTTCAAAGTAAATAAGGATTTTTTATCTACTGTTTTTAATTCAGACACACAGGCTTTAAAATCTTTCAGATCTTCTTTTTTGTTGAAAGAAAAAGCAAAATCGGGCTGCATAGCCAAATTGTTTTTAATGGGTTTTTTGTAGCCGAGTGTCTTATAAAACTTGTCAAATTCTTCCAAACGCAATTCACCAACATAATCGCCCCGATCAATAGCTTCTTGTCCCATACTAGAACCAATCATCAGAACATACCCATAGTCATCTGCAAATTTTTTTAGTTTGCCGATCTGGTAGTCCGTAATATTCATGGCTTGGGTTAGGTGATCCCGTTTTAACTCGTCCTCTTTTCCTTTCAAGGTATAGCCGAAATCTTCTGGAAAGGTGTACTTCCAATACCGATGCATCATCCCTGCCGCATGGTTGCTAAAGAAGGTTGCAAAATGAGGTCTTGTTCGTTGGATAAGCTGATAAAAAAAGTCAAAAGCGAGAGGCGACTGAAAAATAGATCTACGTGCTTTTACCAAAGGATTCAATTTTTCCCTCAATAACTGATTTCCAACTGTCATTAAAGATCTAAAGGTAATTCCCCGAGCCGTCAATTCAACCAAATCCTTTAATAAATTAAGAGATAAAGGCACTTTTTTCGGTGTACTTCCCCCATCCCGAGCTGTTTGAGCTAAATTGAATGCTTGAAATAAACTAAGATATTTCGGATAAGTTTGGGAATCTGGGGCAAAAGTATCAGGCACGTAGAAAGCATAGTTTTCATCTTTGGGAATTGGCCACGACTGCAAACTGCCAAAAACCCCAACATTAATATTTTCTTGGGCCAAAATACGCCAATAGGGTAAATAAGAAGTTTTAATTTCCTGATTCAAAAAACGAATATCATGGGTGTCATTGTAAACCCCTCTGTGAACAGTTGGCCAGGTACTCCAAGGATGAAGTTCTCCTGAATCTTTAGTAACAGTGGTCAGTTGTAAAGAATGGTTCAGTAGGTCTGCAAGGTTTGATTTTGGGTGTTGCTTAATATAATGATCTACAAGACGCCAAGGAACTTCATTCAATTCATAAAATAATATTTTCATGAGACCTTTTATATCACTTTTAAAACTTCGTTGATATTATTTTTCTTAAATATTTAATTTTGCTCAAGAACCTGTAGTTCTTTTTTTCCCAAACTTTGGCGATATTTTTCAATGATCGAGTCAACTTCCTGTTGGCTCATGCCAAAACTTTCAAAAACAGCTGAAGCTAATTGGAAACTAGGTGCGAAAATTTCCGGCACAATCGGTTCTGCCCCCAGGGCTTTTAGTTTAAGGGCATCTTGGGCCCCCTGAACACGCACCAAAATTCTTAACTTAGGATAGTATCTTTTTAAAGTAATGACTAGACGAGAAGAAAATGTAAAGTCATCAGAACTTACAACAACAGCCTTTGCTTTATCTGCTCTGAAGGCTTGAAAAACTTCTATCTTTCTAGCATCTCCATAAAATATGGGGAATTTTTTCTTATGTCCCAGGGCAACCCGTGCAACATTTAGGTCAACGATAACATGAGGAATCAAACGCCTTGTTAACAAATTGTGGACGGTTTCTCCCACCGCCCCGAACCCAACAATAATCACATGGTTTTTCAAATCTTGAGATTCTTCTTCCGCCGCCTTTAAAGCAAATCCCATTTCTCGACCTATACGCCCACTAATAAAGTTTCCAACCCAAGAAAGAAGAGGCGTCACCATCATGCTTAAAACCACATTCAGATAAATAATTTGGGCCAGCTCATCGCTTACAATTCCTGTGGATTGGGCTTGTTTCATCAAAATGAAAACGAACTCGCTTCCCCCTGCCAATAACAAAGCAAACCGAATGCTGGTTTTAACACTAATGCGCATGACCATGCAGGTGACAAGCAAAATAGAAGCCTTGGCTAAAATCATGACCACAAAAATACCGCCCACCAAAGACGAATCTTTCAACATAATCTCGGGATTTAAACTCATCCCCACCATCATGAAAAACAGGCCTAGTAGTAAAGAGCGGAAAGGTTTTATATCAGCTTCAATTTGGTGTTTATATTCGGTTTCAGCCAGCAGTAATCCCGCAAAAAAAGCGCCAAGCCCTAAAGAAAGGCCAGCACTTTCTGTCGCGAAGCTGATGGCCAAAATAATGAAGATTGTAACTGCAAAAAATAAATCAGAACTGCCCACTGATGCCACTAGCCGATAAAATGGTCTCAGAAAAAATCGCCCAAACACAACTAGACAAAGGAACACAAGAAAGACTTTAAAGACAGACCACCCCAACAAGTATAAGAAAGATGAGCTACTATCTTTCAGCATGGTCATCCAGGCAAGCAAAATGATGACAACAAAATCTTGAAACAAAAGAACGGAAAAAGACATGCGCCCATACCGAGTGGTCAATTCCTTTTGATCAGACAGAATTTGCAAAACAACAGCGGTGGAAGAAAAAGAAAGGGCAATTCCAATCAAAATAGAGGTCGTAAGGTCAGCACCACAATAATGAGCAATAGCCCCGAACAAGGTCGAGGTTAATAAAACCTGTAAGCTTCCCATCTTTAAAATATAACGTTTAAGTTCCTGAAGTTTGTCCCAAGGTAATTCTAGACCAATGGTAAATAACAGAAAAACAACCCCAAGTTCAGCAATGTTTTTTGAGGCCTCAATATCAGAAAAAACCCCCAATACGTGGGGCCCCAGAATCAATCCAATAAAAAGATAGCCCAAGACAGAAGTAACCCGCAGCTTGTTACAAACAACAGATACCACAATAGCTGCACTTAAAAAGTACAGAATTTGCCAAAAAGAATTTGGTAGGGCCTCCAGAACTTCCTCCTAAATTTTTATAATACGATTTTTTATTTAATCATAAATTGCCCAGAAAATCTATCTTTTTAGATATTCTGTGGTAGGAAAGTTTTTTCAAAACTTGCGAGTTTGCCAGAATTTTGATAAGAAAGAGCTTATGAATTGGATCACAGATTACGTTCGGCCAAAATTACAACGATTGACCGCCGATAAAAAACCGGAAATTTCTGACAACCTATGGCAGAAGTGTTCCTCTTGCGAGCAAATGTTGTTTCATCGGGATTTGGAAACAAACCTGTTTGTCTGCCATTATTGCAACTATCACTTCAGATTAGATGGCAAAAAGAGGTTGGATTATTTATTTGATGAAGGCATCTATACTCTCATCACCCTGCCCTCTGTCCCGACAGATCCTCTAAAGTTTAAAGATTCGAAGAAATATACAGATCGTCTAAAAGCCTATCGAGACAAAACAAATCGGGATGATGCGATTTTGGTGGCTCATGGATCAATTGGCAAGAAGTCTGCTGTTGTGGCAGCTTTTGATTTTTCTTTCATGGGTGGGTCTATGGGCATGGCGGTTGGTGAAGGACTTGTTGCTGCAGCCGAACTGGCTATTAAAATGAATTTTCCTCTGATCATTGTGCCCGCATCTGGAGGTGCCCGTATGCAGGAAGGGGTGCTTGCCTTGATGCAAATGGTTCGCACAACTATTGCAGTGCAGTTGGTTCGGGAAGCTCACCTGCCTTTATTCTTGTTGCTAACAGATCCTACAACAGGAGGGGTTTCAGCCTCTTTTGCGATGTTAGGTGATATTGCGATTGCTGAACCCGGGGCCACAATTGGCTTTACAGGGGCTCGTGTTATTCAGGAAACGATTCGGGAAAAATTACCAGCAGGGTTTCAAACGGCTGAGTATCTGCGCGACCATGGAATGGTTGATATGGTTGTTCATCGAAAAGATTTAAGCGAGACCATTGCAAGACTTATTGATTTGATTCGCCGAAAAAAGTAGACTCGAGACATGCCCCACACAATTGATTCGATTTTAGCCCACTACGAAAGTGACTCTGCAGCCACCAGGGCCAATTTGGCGAAGCTGTTGTCCCATGGCAAACTAGGGGGATCGGGGAAATTGATTGTACTGGCCGTGGATCAAGGTTTTGAACATGGCCCCAGCCGCAGCTTTGCTGTGAACCACGCCGCTTATGATCCTCATTATCATTTTCAACTGGCTATTGACGCCGGCCTTTCCGGCTTTGCGGCGCCCTTGGGGTTGTTAGAATCGGGCGCAAAAACTTTCGCTGATAAGATTCCCACCATTTTAAAAATGAATAGCGGCAATAGCTTGGTTGCGGGCGAACCCAATCAAGCGATTACGGCCTGTGTAGATGATGCCGTCCGCTTAGGGTGCAGCGGCATTGGATTCACCATTTATCCAGGCTCTGATCATACCTATGAAATGATTGAAAAAATGAAAGATCTTATTGCAGAAGCGAAATCTAAGGGGCTTTTTGTGATTATCTGGTCCTACCCCCGGGGGAATATGTCTTCAGCCGGGGAAACGGGCCTTGACGTGGTTAGCTATGGGGCCCATATGGCCTGTTTGCTGGGCGCCCACATTGTTAAAGTTAAAATCCCTACAGACCATCTGGAAAAGGAAGTTGATCGCCAAGCTTTGATTGCTGGAAAAATTCCTTACAAAACTTTGGAAGATCGTATTGAGTATGTTGTGAAATCTTGCTTTGCGGGGCGCCGAATGGTGATTTTCTCTGGGGGTGCCAAAAAGACAGATAAGGAACTGTTGGAAGAAGTTCATGATGTCAAAAAAGGGGGCGGCTTTGGGTCTATCATTGGCAGGAATTTATTTCAAAGGCCTCGACAAGAAGCCTTAAGTCTGATAGATGAGATGATTCGTATTTATAAGGGCAAGTAAATGAAAATTTCAGGAAACAGTATAAAAATTGGTAATGTGATTGAGCATAAAAACCGTCTGTGGGTTGCTGTAAAAACTATGCATACTCAGCCAGGAAAGGGTGGCGCTTACTTACAGGTTGAACTTAAAGATATAAAAACCGGCACAAAATTGAACGAACGTTTCCGCTCTAGCGAAACCGTTGAACGGGTTCATATGGATGAAGAAGAGTATCAGTTCTTATTTGCTGAGGGCGATACTTATACATTCATGAATGTGCAATCTTATGACCAAGTGGGACTGACAAAAGATTTTATTGGTGGCGCTGCAGACTATTTGCAAGAAAGCATGATTGTCAAAATTATTAGCTATGAAAGTGAACCAGTTGGTGTGGAATTGCCCGAAACTGTTGTTATGAAAATTGTTGAGGCTGATCCGGTTGTAAAGGGGCAAACAGCTTCTTCTTCCTATAAGCCAGCTATATTAGAAAATGGTCTTCGGGTTATGGTTCCTCCTCATATTGAATCGGGCGTGCGTGTTGTCGTGAATACGGCAGATGGCACTTACGTCGAAAAAGCCAAAGACTAATGTTTAGAGAACGCATCCTTACCCAATCGGCCATTTTGAACGTGATGATTGAAGCCGCCTTTAAAGCAGGGCGGGGACTGGTCAAAGATTTTGGCGAAATTGAAAAACTCCAAATTGATCGCAAGGGGCCCAAAGATTTCGTTTCAACGGCTGATAGAAAAGCTGAAAAAACCATTCAGATTATTCTAGAAAAAGCACGGCCGGGGTATAGCTATCTTATGGAAGAAAGCGGTATTCAGGAAGGAACAGAACCAGACCATCGCTGGATTGTTGACCCCTTGGACGGAACCACAAATTTTCTGCATGGCCTTCCTGGCTTTTGCGTGTCGATTGCTTATGAACACAAAGGCGTGCTGACCGCGGGTGTTATTTTTGATCCCTTGCTGGACGAAATGTTCTGGGCCGAAAAAGGTAAAGGTGCCTTCCTGAATTCTCAACGACTGCAGGCATCAAGTCGCAAAGACTTAAAGGAAAGCTTAGTCATCACGGGAACCCATGGGAATGAGGCAGCCCAAAAAAAAGCGTTGGCTCGTTTAGAAATTTTACTTGGGCATCATGCTATTGTGCGCTGCCTGGGTTCTTCAGCTCTTAGCTTGGCTTATGTGGCTGCAGGACGGACGGACGGATACTTTGAAGATAACTTGAAAGTTTGGGATGTATCTGCTGGAAAAGTTATTGTTGAAGAAAGTCGGGGAACCTTGTCTTATGACGTTTCCGGTCATGAGGTTTCAAATCTAGTTGCCGGCCCCATTGGGGTTTATGAAAAACTGAAGACATTATTGCTCTAACACAACCCCATTTGGATCCCTGGATCAAGTCCGAGGACAACACTTAAGAAAATGTGTATGCACAGGTTCAGATAGAAATGAGACCTCGATTATTTCTAAAACTTGATATAAACTAAGCAAATGATTTCACAGCAGTCCTTACGCAAAGTTAAAATTGTGGCAACCTTGGGGCCCAGCAGTTCGTCCTTGCCCATGATTACCAAAATGATTGAAGCGGGCGTCAATGTTTTCCGGCTGAATTTTTCCCATGGAACCCATGATCAACATGCCCAAAATATTCAGTGGATTCGGCAAGCTGAAAAAACCACCAAAATATTTGTAGCTATTTTGGCTGATTTTCAGGGCCCAAAACTCCGCATTGGTGACTTTGAACAAGGATCTATTACCTTGAAAGAAGGCCAAACTTTTGTGTTGGATTCCGAAGATAGTTTGGGAAATGAAAAACGAGTCTTTTTTCCGTGTCATTTAGATTTACATACATCCTTGTCCCCAGGAAATTTTTTGCTATTAGATGATGGCAAGCTGAAATTGGAAGTGACCCAAGTGACCCCAACTTCTTTAAAAACTAAGGTTGTGGTGGGGGGTATTCTTTCTAATAAAAAAGGGGTGAATATCCCTAATACGCTTTTGAAAATTTCTGCCTTTACCCAGAAAGATCAAGAGGATTTAAAATTTTTGTCAAACCAACCCATCGACTGGGTAGCCCTATCTTTTGTGCAAAAGCCAGAAGACCTGCAAACCCTAAAAAATCTTTTGGCAAAACCTTTTAAGGTTATGGCGAAAATAGAAAAGCCCCAGGCCTTACAATCCTTGGCTGAAATTATAGAATTGGCCGATGGCATCATGGTAGCTCGTGGTGATTTGGGGGTCGAGTGCCCTCCAGAGCATGTACCCATTTTACAGCGAAAAATTATTCAAGAGTGTCGTCGACAAGGAAAACCCGTAATTGTGGCAACCCAAATGCTTGAATCCATGATTTATGCCCCTGTCCCCACAAGGGCTGAGGCCTCTGACGTAGCAACGGCTGTTTACGAGGGGGCAGATGCGGTTATGCTCTCAGCAGAATCTGCCTCGGGTAAATACCCCCTTGAGGCCATAGAAATGCTCCATCGCATTATTCAGTCCGTTGAGGATGATGCCTCCTTTAGCAAAAGCCTGGAAACTTTTTCACCCCCCCTGGAGCACTCTTCTGTTTCTGATGGGGTTACGGCGTCCGCCAAGAAAATAGCCCAAGATATAAAAAGCCCCCTTATCGTAACCTATACGGCAACGGGGGGAACGGCTATTCGCACCGCCCACAAACGACCTCCTAGCGCCATTTTAGCCATGACAACAGACGAAAACGTGGCGCGCTATTTAAACCTTGTTTGGGGTGTTTATCCTTGTTTGATTCCCCATGTGGAAGATCTGGATGAAATGATTGTAATGGCTAAAAAAGTGGCAAAAGACTTAAAGTTCTTGCCCTCTTTAACACCAATCATTATAACCTGTGGAGTCCCCTTTGGGACGCCCGGTACCACCAATATAATGTGCGTTGAAACTTTATGAGCAAAAAAATAATTTCTATTTATGGAACCCACGCAGTTTTAGCGGCTTTAAACAACTCCCGACGGGATCATAAAAGGTTATGGCTGACTGAAAAATCCCAGGGGGCTTTTTCAAAATTTTTATCCCATGTTCCCTATAAAATTACGGATGATAAAACCTTAGCGACGATGATTTCTAAGGGAGCTGTTCATCAGGGGGTTGTGTTGGAAACATCGGCCCTGGAAGATTTATCCTTGGAAGATATTGTGGATTCTCTGGGTGAAGAAGCGTGCGTTGTTGTGTTAGATCAAGTTACAGATCCGCAAAACTTAGGGGCTATTCTAAGATCTTGTGCGGCCTTCCAGGTGGATGCCTTAATTGTGCCTGAGCATCATTCCCCCGATTTTGAGGGAACCATTGCCAAGGTTGCCTCAGGCGCTTTAGAACAAGTTCCAGTGTTGCGGGTCATGAACCTGTCCCGAGCTTTAGAGTTTTTGAAAGGTCATAATTTTTGGTGTTATGGTTTTGCGGAAGAAGGCAAAAATGTTTTGGGAACCTATGAGATTTCCGGCCGGGTTGCTTTGCTATTCGGAGCCGAGGGAGAAGGCCTTCGCAGGCTGACAAAAGAAAACTGCGATGTGTTAATAAAGTTACCTACCAGTAAAAAATTTACCACCCTAAATGTAGCCCAAACAGTTTCTATTGCTGTATTTCAGGTTCAGAAGCAAAAAACTTTTCTTCTATAGTCATTTCTTCTTCTGATCTTTTATGGGTAATACCCTGGAACAAATTTCGTATAAAATTTGGGGCCAGTAAACTTAGGGGGTTGCTGCGCACTTTGGGGTTGTTTAAATCACCCTTGACCCAATACGACATGGATACTAATCCCTGATCTTTTTCGCCTGACAATAGTTGGCCAATTAAAGGAATTTTCCCCAGAATCTGATTAAAGAAATTGGCGGGCACCAAAACACCATCCAGATCTATGTGGTTGTCTTTAAAATTAATATGCCCTTTGGCCGTAATCCCAATAGATGAATTCATCATTTTTGCTTCTTCTAATATAAGAATCTTATTTCTGTATCTGAATTTTCCTGCGTTATCTTTGAACAACAGACCATCCCCTTTCAGCTGACTTACCAAACTTTCCACGGAAATAAGACTTAAAATATTGGCTAAAATGGGGGCATCTTTCACATAAATTTCATCAACTGAGAAAGAACCTTCTAAGGGATTTTTTGAATCGCTAGATAGTTGGGTGGCATCAATTTTAAGATTTCTTCCTTTAATTTTATTGCTTAATTGCAGACCCTTTAACAAAGGCTCTAACTGTTGGATGTTGGCCAGAAATTTCGTATTCTTACCGTCTTTTCCATAGAATATTTTGATCAGCTCACCTTCTTTACCCCCTGCGATATTAAGATTATTTAGGCTTCCTTTTGCGCTTTGTAAGGAACATTTGAAATTGGGGACCAGTATGTTGTGAGACAAAAATAAATTGGTAATCGAAAGGGTTAACCCATAGGAATCGGTAGAGGTTGAAGGCTTCTTGAAATAGGCTTTTAGGCCAGGAAGCAAAGCACCCCCGTGTAGATAGGGAAACTGGGCATAAATGGCCCAATGATCTTTCTTACGGGTGCCTTTTAGAACTCCCTTTGATTGGTTAAAGGTAAAGGGAGACAGCGCAAAGGACGTGATCTGCCCCCCATCATTGAAAGATAATTTTCCCTGAATATCTAAGTTTTTAGATTTCAGATTCATTTTATTAATTTTCTTTAGGGTTCCATTTTGGGTAGCATAGGAAAGATCCAATAAACCGGCTTGATTCTTTTTCTTTTGCCATCCTAAAAAGGGTAAAGAAAAAGTGGCATCTTTAAAATTTACTTTAACATCTGTATGCCTTAGGCCTTCTAAGTTCTCTTGAGATTTATAATTTAACTCAACATTACCTGAGCTTTCAAAGTGCGTGGTCATATCAGCAGGTAGAAAGTCTAACAGAGGTTTTATGTTCCCAATGCCTTCAATCATATCGCTTTCTTTGATTTTTCCTTCCGGATGAAAATTTCGGTGGATATCAATATTGGCTAAAAAATTATCAATAATTGTTTTGCCGGAAACATGGAAATCGACTTCTGTCCATTTCAGGGTCAAAAAAGACTTGGTTAGATTTAAAAATTTATCTTCTAGTTTTAGATTCAATTTTGTATCAGAAAATTCTAAGGTGCCGTGGGTTTTAACATCGGCAACAGCCAGATCTTTCTTCAGGGGCAGGATCAAAGAAAGATTTCCCTCAACTTGCCCAGTGCCCTTTTGAACCAAATTTTTCAAAATAGATTGGAGCGGCGGATGTTTTAGAAACCACAGCAATGATTCCAGACTTTTTCTAAGTTTTAGCGTCAGTTCTAATCTCATAAACTCTTTGTCAAAGTCCAATAATCTTACGGATGAATCATGAATTTCTAGGTCCCGAATCATGGCGTGATGTATAAAGGCCCTCACCTGATTTAAATCAAACTGCACCGTGCCGCTTAGATTGTTTAATGGAGGAAGATCATCTGTATAAGAAAGAATGGCGGAATCTAGACTTAAAGACCCCTGAAGATTCTGAACTTGGACAGGGGCATTTTCTGGCAGGGCTAGGGTAAGCTGAATGCGCAAATCCTTCACATTTCCCTGGGGCACATTCTTTAAGATCCACCCCCGGATATTCTCTAGGGATGGATACCAGAATTTGGAAAGCTCTTGGGCTTTTAAAGTTGGTGTATTTATATCTAAAAACAGGACCTGGTTTTTACTTTCCCAATTACCCTTGGCCAACAGGGTCATGGTTTCAGTTTCATTTGTTTTCAGATTTGCTTTCCCATCAAAAGAAAGAGTTTCTGAAAAAAGAGAAAAATCAAACGTCACCTCAAGGGCGCCCTCATACGGATAAAATTCTATGATCTTAGGGTCCAAAGGTAGCAGCCCCAAGTGAATCTTGTCTGCCTTTAAAGTACCTGAGAGAGACTGGGTTAGGTGGTTGAACTCTAGACTTCCTTCTACCGTTACAAGTTTCTCTTGAACAATAACTTCTCCCTGAATACTAGAAAGAGTTTTTGTAATGTATTTAAGAACAGATAGATTCAGATTATTGACAAGGACTGGGGGCTTGTCAGCCTGTTCAAGTTCCAGATGGCCCTGTTGAATTTCAAGGTATTTTAGGGGAATAACTTCCAGCCCCGTTTTTATTCTGTCCGCCAGGGATTGAGACGGTCCTATATCCTGAACCGCTGAAATCTTTATGGAAGGCTTTTCCGTGTAAACAGCCATGGGGTTAAACTTAAACATCAAAACATCTAAAAACCGCCAGGTAAATCGAACCAAGGGGCTCTCTAGTTCCAGGGTATCATTTTTGAAATAAAAATTGCTGAGTTCCAGGGTGGGGAAAACGTAAAATCCCTCAGTCTTTAAAATGGCCTGATCGAACCGAACTTCCTTGGGAATGTATTTTGCCAATCCTGATTCTTTTGTAATAACAATGGGGTGGCGCGACAAACGGTCTAACCCAACCATTCCCACCAGAAATAGCGAAATCAGCAGCGCTGCCAGAATTTTCACAAAAAGGATAAGATTCTTTTTCATCATAAGTTTAAGATAGTGGAATTATGGACGCCTTAAAAGATTATTTATGAAGCCAAGAAAAATATGATGGGAAAGTCCTATATCGGATTGGTCAAGGCCGATCCGATATGTATATATGTTTTGGTCGGAACTAACGGGATTCAACCCACAGCAATTTCAGAGCTAAAGCTCCAAAAATCATGCCTGTAATTTTTTGAAGACGGTTCTGAATAAACGTACTTTTTAAAAGGGTGTGGCGGACTTGGGCAATTAAAATGCCATAGCCCGTATTGATGATAGTGCCTGACACCACAAACCAGACCCCAAGACACAAAAGCTGCATCTCAACAGAGGTTGAGGCCAATCAAGGAGTGAGAACATAGGTGCAGTATATCTAAAATAGGTGCAGTATATCTAAAAGTTGATGTTTCCACAAAAAGGCCTTAGAATGAATCCAGAATAAGGGCGTCCTTGCGAGGATGGGGCGTAGTCCCACGGAAAAAATAGATAAAAATGGAACAAGACCATGATATTAAATAAAAAAATTTCTTTAACGCAATTTTTTTTAAGCATAGTCACCATTTTTTACGTCCACTCAAGTCAAGGGGGTATTTGCCCGGATGGAGGGGCTGAACTTTGTGAAAAATCCATAGAACAAGCGGCAGCCAAAATGATTGAGTGTGACCCAACAGATCCTGATGTGAAAGAATGTGCCCTAATTTTTGTGGCCACCCTGTCAGAAGTGGATGATAATGCGCCTTTTTTTGAAGGCATGTATGAAACAAAAGCCCCTATGGGAAATTTAGATGATTACAAAAGGGTTGTTGGGATGATGAAGCAGCCAGATCAAGACCCGGATGCCTTATTGGCCCTGTATGATTTATCAAAAGCCGTCATTTTGCAAACTGTGGATTTCAATAAAGTGAGCCCTGAGGACTTGAAAGAACTAGAGGATATGGTGGGCCAAACTTTTGAACGACGTGAGTTCCGTCCCCTTTCAAAGGCTGAGCCCCATCATCGGGAAGATTTGATTACGTACTGTAAAAATCGGGCCCGCTCTATCGTGTGGCCTGATACACCGCAGGGGGTTGAGACGGAACGGGATTTAGATAAGGCATAGCCACCCCAGCATCAATTAGATATAGTGAATTTATGAAAAGAATTGTTCAGATTTTCAGTGTTATCTTGTTTGCTGTCTTTGTTGCAAATTCAGAGGAACTGGCACCCGGCACAGTTATTCGCGATGCGGAAATTGAAGCTATTTTACACAGCTATACGGACCCCCTATTTAAGGTTGCACATCTAAACCCCAAAGATCTGCGACTGATTATTGTGGTTAGTAAAGATGTGAATGCCTCAGCCACCTTTAATACAACCATTACTGTGTTGACGGGATTTTTGCTTAAAACGGAACGGGTAGATGAGATTATTGGCGTCTTCGCGCATGAAATTGGGCATTTGGCGGGCAACCATTTGATGGGGTTAACAGACGCCATTGATAATGCGCAAAAGACAAGCTTGTTGGGAACCCTTGCGGGGGTAACCTTGGGAGTGTTAACAGGACGCCCTGATATTGCTTTATTTTCCCTGGCGGGGGGGCAAGCCACAGCCATATATTCTTTTTCACAATTTAACCGAGGCCAAGAAGCTGCCGCTGACCGCATGGCTATTCGATTTTTGCATGAACTGTGTTGGCCCGTTGACGGTCTTGCCAGTTTTTTGCATAAACTGCACGGGCAAGAGTTACTTAGAGAAAGTCAGCAAGACCCCTATTTGCGGACTCACCCTTTAACACAAGATCGTGTAACGACTGTCCATCATGCGCAAGAGACCTCATGCTCAAAACCCTTTCCGAAAGAAATGCTGGAAAATTACGCCATCTTGAAAATGAAGTTGGATGCCTTCCTAAGTCCACCCTACCTTGTCCTTGAGAAATATAAAGGGGAAGGGTTTTTAAATCATTATGCCCAAGTAATTGCCTATTACCGCTTGTCAGATATAGGGAACGCCTTGCGTATTTTGGATGGGCTTTTGAAATCTCCTCACGCTAGCCCCTATCTGTGGGAACTCAAAGGTCAAATTTTGTATGAACATGGAAAGTTGAAGGAATCTATTTTTTGTTATGAAAAGGCTCTTTCCTTAAGTCCGGAAAGTCCTCTGTTGATGTTAGGGCTTGCCCAGTCCTTGATTGGCCTGGAAAATAAGAAGGTTTTGGGCCAAGCAGAAAGGGTACTCCGCAAAATGAAAGAGCATGAACCGGAAAATGCCCTTGTGCTCCACTACTTATCTATTGTATATGGACGACAGGAACGAATGGGTGAGATGGCCCTGTCTCTTGCAGAAAAAGAGGCCTTGTTGGGTAATTGGGCTGAAGCAAAAAATCAGGCTGACCGCGCCCTACACTTTTTAAAACCAAAAGATCATGCTTATTTAAAGGCCCAAGATTTAAAGAATCACATTTCGCAGGAAATGGATAAAAAGACAAAGACACAGAAATTTTAACGATGGCAAAAAAGAAAAATATTTTGTACCAGTTTGGCGCTGACCTGGTTTTGGGGGACGCCCCCCTGAATCGATGGGACCCGCAAACCACTTCCAAATCAGGGATAAAAATAGTCAGTGGTTCTAAGGAAGACCAACTGGCAAAATTGCGCGAAGCCATGGAAAATTTCAATGAATGTTCACTTAAAAGAACAGCTTTGAATTTGGTGTTTAGCGATGGAAACCCCCATGCCAAAGTCATGCTGGTCGGGGAAGCCCCGGGGGCAGACGAGGATCGCTTAGGCAAACCCTTTGTGGGAATGAGTGGCCAGCTTTTAACCAAAATATTTCAGACCATCGGATTGAAACGGGAAACGGATTTATATATTACAAACGTTCTGCCCTGGCGTCCGCCCGGAAATCGGCAACCCACACCACAAGAAGTCAAACAGTGTCTGCCCTTTTTGCATCGCCACATTGCCATCATTCAGCCAGAGGTTCTGGTGTTGGTAGGGGGAACGGCCACAAAAGCTTTGTTTACGGACAAAGAAGGCATCACAAAAATACGAGGCACCTGGTTTGATTTGCCCGTGCCAGATCTGGACCGACCCATTACCAGCACAGCCATTTATCACCCGGCTTATCTACTGCGTAGTCCGCTCAGAAAGCGGGATGTTTGGATGGATGTGCTGATGATAAAGGATCGGATTTCTAAAAGTTAGATTTTTATTTATACAACATATATGTTGTATTTTTATCTTTACTATACATATTATAAGTTGTATGTTTTGATCAGGATATTCGAAAAGAGGGCCAAATGACAAAACAGGCAACACGACAAATATCAAGACGTGTAGAAAGATTCCGAAATATTTTTACAGAATCTGCCCCTACAAAGGGATGGGTTCATGCAATAAGATCGGCTCTAGGGATGACGTTGGAACAACTGGCATCTAAAACAAATGTTTCATATCAATCAATTCAGCATATTGAACGGACAGAACTTAAAGGGTCACCAACCCTTAAGACCATGAAATCTGTTGCAGAGGCTTGCAATTGTCGGTTTGTTTATGCTTTTATCCCAGAACAACCTTTGGAAAAAATGATAGATCTTCAGGCAGAAAAAAAGGCTAAAGAAATTATTGACCAAGTAAGTCATTCCATGATGCTCGAAAATCAAGCGCTGAATGAACGAGAAATAACGCTACAAATTAAAGAATTGAAAGAAGATTTGAAGCAAGGGAATTTAAGAAAAATATGGAGCTAAAATGAAATTTGTATATGCCGAAGGGGCAACACCTTTTGAAGCAGATGAAATTCATAATCTTTTGCAAAAACATATCAGTACGCAAAAAGAATTAGATGAATTAGAACAAAGAAATATTGTGCAAGGAAGCTTATGGGCTTTTTCTGAAAAAAGAAAAAATATTCTGACCTCTTCTTTCCTTTTGAAGCTTCACAAGAAAATGTTCGATGAAGTCTGGTCGTGGGCTGGAAAACAGAGAGACTATCAAACGAATATAGGTGTTGCTCCCCATATGATTTCTTTAGAGATCGCCCAATTGTTGGGAGATGTAGAGTTTCAGATTCAAAGTTCAACCTATCATTTGGATGAAATTGTGGCACGATTTCATCACCGATTGGTTTGCATCCATCCCTTTAGAAACGGCAATGGGCGCCATGCTCGATTAATGGCGGATCTTCTATTATACAATCAAAATCAACCTATTTTCACGTGGGGAAAAGATTCGTTGGGCAGCCCCACAGACCTAAGAAAATCTTATATAACAGCTTTAAAATCAGCTGATAAAAATGATATCAATTCCTTGTTAGCTTTTGTAAGAAGTTAAACTTATCTTGAAAAACTCAAAAGATTCAACTACATGTAGTAGTGAAGATTGGGTAGAGAAGCGTCTATAAAAGATTTCATATTTTCACAATGAAAGGTACCCTAAAATGTTAATGCACACTTTTTCTTTTCTGGCTATTTTCTGTTTAGGAGTTTTATCGGGTTGTTCATCAATTACTATAGGTCAAACTGAATATCGCAAACAGCCGGATCCTTTAGAGAATTATTTTAAATATTTCCATACTTATGAAAATGTATTGGGTCCTCTTGGCAAGGCAAAAGATGGCGAAATTGAGATCATCCATGATAGACAAAAAATCGCAGAAATAGAGAAAACGACAGGAAGAATTGTTGGTGTCGTAGGTGATGATAAGTACTGGCTTTGGTTAAATGACGCAGTTCAGTTTCCGAATAAAAGTTATGGAGTTTATGGCAGGCTCTTATGGAAAAGCTCTCTAAGTGGGCGAGCAGGAGTTGTTGTTATGCCTGTTTTGCCCAATGGCAAGATTGCTCTAAATAGAAATTTTCGTCATGCAACCAGATCTTGGGAATATGAATTGCCACGGGGGGCGCGCGAACCCAATGAAACCATTGAAATGGCGGCTAAAAGAGAAGCCAAAGAAGAAACAGGTATGATTGTTGAAGAGCTTGTTTTGCTTGGCGAAATGACTGTAGATAGTGGTACTTTAAATACGATAGCTCCCATTTTCCGAGCTAAAGTGGTAGCTCAAGAAAACTCAACTCCAGAAGACAGTGAAGCTATTGCGAGTATTGATGCTTTTTCTGTTGCTGAATTAAAGCAAGGGTTTGTTGATGGATATTTGATAAAAGAAATAAAAGGTCACAAACAAAAAATACCTTTGCGGGACCCATTTTTAGCTTATGCTCTTTTTATGTCAGATATCACTAAGGGTAAAAGATAGTAGAACTTATACAACATTCGTTTTTCTCTTGACCTGCCCCGCGATTTCTTTTAAATAGAAGGTCACATATAAAATTGTAAAAGGAAAGATCATGTCTCGTCGTTGTGAAATTACTGGAAAAGGCGTTTTGTCTGGCAACAATGTTAGTCACGCAAACAATAAGACCCGTCGTCGGTTTTTGCCGAACCTGCAAGAAATTTCTTTCACCAGTGAAACACTAGGTGCTAGCTATAAAATTAAGACTTCAGCTCATGGACTTAGGACCATTGAACACAAGGGTGGCTTTGATGCCTTCTTGCTGAACACATCTGCGGCTAAGTTACCTGCAGAAATGAAAAAGCTGAAAAAGAAAATTGAAAAGAAATTAGCCGCTGCTACAGCTGCCTAACGTCATCGCGAGCCCCATGGGGGTGTGGCGATCCAGCTGTTGCGAAGCAACCAGGGCGGAACGCCCTGTAGAAAAGGGAAGCTGGATTGCTTCGTCAGCCTATGGCTTCCTCGCAAGGATGAATTTTTCTTCATCGCGAGTTCACCAAGGACGAAAGTAGATTTTCACGAAAGAAAATTCCATATGTTCATAGATTTTCTAACCACTTTACCCCCCGAAAGTATTCTATGTTTTAAAGTCCTCTTGTGTGGCCTATTTGTGCTGGCCTCTTTCCGCTTCCTGGGGCTAGGTGGCCTTTACATGTATACCATTGTTGCCACACTGGCCGCTAATCTAGCTGTTCTGAAACAGGTCCAATTTGCGTTTCATCCCCATCCCATCGCGGTGGGCACTGTCATTTTTACATCTCTGTTTTTATGCAGCGATGTGATCAACGAATACTACGGCAAAAAAGCAGCCCTTAAAAATATTTATCTAGGGTTTGGGGGATACTTTATTTTTTCCACCCTAATTTTTATGGTGATGGGATACCAAACCCAAACCCCCCTTACGGATGAGGCCCTGAAGTGGCTTTTTGTGCCAGCCCCCATCTTTCTGGTTTCAAGCCTGACAGCCTATTTCATTAGTCAGTATACAGATGTTCTGATTTACAGATTCATTTACCAAAAAACCGGTAAGGCCTACTTGTGGGCTCGGGCTCTTGGGTCAACGGTTTGCTCATCTTTTCTAGATAATACGATTTTCAGTTTGCTGGCCTGGTATGTGCTGTCCCCCAGCCCCTTACCCCTGCAAACCATTTTCTGGACTTATATTTTGGGGGCCAGCGTTTTGCGTGTTATATTGTCTTTCGTCAATACTGGGTTCATGTGCTTAACGCCTTATTTGAAACCAAAGGATTTAAAAAATAATGTCCTCTAAATTCTCTTTTTCATTCACTCGGCCCTCAGGGGGCAAAGCCCGCCGGGGCAAAATAACTACCCCCCATGGGTCAATCGAAACCCCTGCTTTTATTTTTTGCGCCACGAAGGCAACGGTTAAATCTTTGACTATTGAACAGGTAAAAACAGCGAACACCCAGATTATTTTGTCAAACACCTATCATCTGATGTTGCAACCGGGGGCTGAATTGGTTGAGAAAATGGGCGGCCTTCATAAGTTTTGCGGATGGGATGGCCCCATGCTGACGGATTCAGGCGGCTTTCAGATTTTCAGCTTGGGGCATGGATCTGTCGCTGATGAAATAAAGGGGAAAAGATCTGTAAAAAGGGAAACCTCTATGGTTAAAATAACCGAGGATGGGGCTAGATTCCGGTCTTATATTGATGGGGCGTATCATATGCTGACGCCTGAAAAATCCATTGATGTGCAACAAAAATTGGGGGCAGACCTGATCGTTGTGTTGGACGAATGCACACCTTTTCATGTGGATAAAAGCTATACGGCCCGGTCTATGGACCGCAGCCATCGGTGGGCCCTTAGAAGCCTTGCGGAGTTCAACAGAAAAGATAAGGGAACCCAATCTCTTTACGGTATTATTCAAGGGGGAATTTATGAAGACCTTCGTCAAGGAGGTATTGATTTTGTGAACAGCCAACCGTTCTTTGGCCATGCCATTGGGGGCAGCCTGGGGGGAACCAAAGAACAGATGGAAAGCATTGTAAGCTTCATCACCCCAAAACTGGATGAAAACAGACCTATCCATTTATTAGGGATTGGGGGCGTTCAGGATATTTTTATGGGGGTGCAGCAGGGAATTGATACCTTTGATTGTGTTCACCCCACCCGCATTGCCCGTCATGGGGGTGCTCTTGTAAAGGGCGGTGCTCACGAACACATGCAGATTCGTAATGCACGTTATAAGGATGATCCTAATCCCCTTGAAAGTGACTGTGGCTGCTATGCGTGCATACACCACTCTCGAGCCTATATTCATCACCTGTTTAAGGCGAAAGAAATTTTGGGATTGCAGCTTTTAAGCGTGCACAATTTGTATTTTATGAATGCCCTGCTAGCTGACATTCGTTACGGTATTGATACGGGCACATTGAGCGAAATGCAAAGGAAATGGGTAGGTATAGCTGATTCCTTATAAAAGGGGTACGTCGTTACTCGTATCCTTTGAAGTAATCTAGCTATATTTAGAAGTATAGCCTTTTGGGGCCCTTCTCATTGAGATTTTTGAGAGCCAAGAAACAGCATCATCTGGTTAGCTAGATCTTCCATTAAGTAGGTCAAAAACCCCCATAAATTCTCTTGTTCTAAGACCTTTTTAATTGACTCTTGTGGTAAAAACCGGTGCATTTCTTGTTTAAATTCTGTTTCAATTTCAGATTTGGCTGTAAGCAATCTTTTATGTTCATCAAATAAATTCAAAAAATAGTCTATGGTATAATTTCGGTCTTTGATCTTATGCGGGATTAATTCGAGAGCGGGTTTTAACCCTTGACCGTGAAGCCATAATATATCCCACAAATCACGGTGTTTAATACGGTTCCTAAAGGCAAACGCAATCAATTTATCTGCATAAATCTCTTCACGGCTTTGTGCCTGAATAATAAGTCCACTCGTACCCATATCAATATCATAAGGATTTAATAGCATCATAGGACGCTTTTCGTAGGAAGATATAGAACAAATATCGATATTAATGCGCTGAGCAGGCAAATTCTTGGATTGAGGTCTGGTTTCTATTTTGATTTTCCATGTATCTACATTGGGATTATCTTTATTGTGGTTATCTTTTGTAGGGGAGCTGACCTTAACTTGCAATCCGTATTTATCTTGAAGACTTTCCGTTAATAACTCACCCATCGTAGATAGACTGCCCCGTGAGAAATCACTCCCTCCAGTAAAATCCAAATCTTCGCTTAATCTCACCCCTCCATAGCAACATCTCAAACATGTTCCTCCTATAAAAGTAAGATTCTTCAGTAAATTTTCAGTGCTTAACACCCTTAATATATCGTGATGTAACAATTCTTTTTCGACCACTATTCTTAAAGGAGATAAATTTGGCTGCTTTTTTAAAGCTTCGGTTACGAGTTTATCAAATAAGTTCATTTGCCATATCCCAATCTATTAAGTCACAATTTCTGTGAGTTGTTTTCATATCCCGAAGAGCCAAAGCAACACTCGCACGCCATAGTTTACAATCTGCATCATAGGTCAGTTGGTCCATGATGCTAGTAGGACTCTGGTTAGTATGAATAAACTCTATTGTGCCAAATTCTCCGCAAGCTATTATATTACTTCGACCTGATGACATAATTGATATTCGATTTATGGGAACCTGCGAAATAACCCCTGCATCACTTAAACCTGTTTCAAGGCTGATATAATTAAACTTATTACTCCTTAAATGAGTTGCTCCATGAAATAATAGGAGACCATTGGAGGGAATAGCTTTTTTATAAACATATAGTCCTCGGCATACTCTCTGCAAATATCCAGCATGCACAGTTCTACTTAGTAATGCCTTAAAAGCTGAATCGGATAAGTCAGGGCAAAGAGCCCTCAAGTCTTGAAGTGAAAACAAGTAATGTTCGTCATTGGCATTTTGTTGAAGCCAATTGCTTAAAATTCTCATGGGCTGCATAAACTAACTACTCCACATTAAGTTACACTTAGTATAACCTAGTGTAGAGTTATGTGCAACTTACTTCATAGCAACACATGGTAGAAACTCTATGGCTCTTACCCATTCTTATATAGCTAGACTCGGATAAAACGAGTATACCTTCCAGCGACTCCCTCGGCCTTGAGCCGAGGGTCCAAACCCTATGTTTTTATCGAGAAATGGATCCTCGGGTCAAGGCCGAGGCAATCGGGGGGCATCTTTTTATAAGTGTTTTGCTATACTTTTACGTACATTAGAAATCTGAGATCCCGCAGTTTTGCGAGTAGTACTTAATTTTTGTGAAAAGGTATTACCTATAGTCAAATCGGAAGGATACACGATTATCATTTCTTGACCCCGCATCGGGCTCGTACTGGCTAAAAGATGCAATAGATAGACGTTCGGGGCTAACACCCTGGGCAATAAGGTACTGAACCACTCCAAAAGCTCGTTTATAGGCCATCTCCCAGTTAGATCCAAATCCTGGTCCCGTCATAGATCGTTGCGGGGAGGCATGCCCTCCAACTTGAAAAGCCCAAGGAACAGCAGGCATTGTTTGTTCAAGATGCCGCAACTGGCTAGCCATTTGGTTCAACATTGAGGCTGCTTCATTTGGTAAATTGGCCGAGTTTTCAGAAAACCTAATGTCGCGACCATAAACAACACGACCATTTCTAAAGATTAAGCCCCATTGGCCCGGAATGGCCTTTTGCAGAAATTGAGCCAACTGATAGGAAGGAATATTGACCAAGGTATCCTGCATTTGAGAACGGGTCTGATTCAAGGCATTGCGCGAACTTGCGAGAGAATCTTTCAGGGCATCATTTTCTTTTTTCAAATTAAAGATTGTCATGCGTTCATCATTGATTTGGCCGACCAATTCTCGAATTCTTTCAGTTTTGCTGTAGGCGCCTGTATATTGACCATCCAATACCAACCGGTCCCCAATAACAAAGGTAATGCCGACCAATATAACCAGCAAAAAAATAGCCAATATGTTGATGATAAAGGATTGAAAACTAAAGCGCATAAGATTCTACCGTCCCCTTGTTTTCTTATTTTTACCATGAACAAGGAATCGAAGAAAGTATTTTGGTGATTTTCTTTTAAAAAGGGTTTCCGGCTAAAATAGACTTCTTGTATAACCCAAATATGGACGGGAATTTTTAGGAAACGCGCAGGCGAGAAGTCTATCTCACCGTCCTTGCCAGAAGGGCGCATCCCGACGAAACAATCCAGCTGACGGGGGTAAAACCCCCACAGCTCTGGCTAGGCAAGAAGCCTATTCTACCCTGTCTCAGGTCTCTATCCAGTCTCACTTCTATCTGAACTTATACAGTACATTGACTAAATTTAGTCAATCACCATTGATCAAATTTAGTCAATATGAGGAAATCCTTTTCCTACAGGTGTAAATCCGCCATAAAAATGGACTGGGAGGTTATCGCAAAAACGCGTTTGTTATCGTCACTTATTAACAGGTGAAAAGGCCCGTGCTTCGGAAACCCCAAAGAATCCCCCTTACCATCATCTAAGGCAGCAATGGGAATCATCGTCAGCAGCTGGTCTTTATTCGTATCAATAATTCCAATATGTTTCTGCAGTTCAAAAAGCAATAGGCTCTGATCTTTGGAAAAAACAAAACAATCTAGACATTGTCCGTCATAGTCCGGGTCATCAGGAAACAAAGGCAATTCAATAGTTTTGATTGTATTAAAATCGGGTATATCCAATACTTGGATACCGAGCAAATCAGGGCTAGGGAAATAAAACTTATTTCCTTTTACCAACATTGTTTGGTCGGGATACATTGCAGATCTGATAACCGACTCGCCCTTGCAATCCAAAGTTTTGATAGTTTGTTTTGAAGTTTTATCCAGCACCAAAAAAGAATCATTCAAGTTGATCAAAATAAGATTATCTTTCTCTTGAACGTCAGTAATATAGTTAGGGTTGTAGTCAAGATATTTAACTGCTGGAGATTGTAAAATACTTTTCACTTGGCCGGTAGAAAGCTCTACGGTAGACAGTCTATCCTCAACAAGCAAATATTCACCATATATACCCCATATCAATCTGAATCCCCGTTCCAGAACATTTGAGAACCTTATGTAAGCAAATTTTTCATCAACACTTAAGGCCAAAAAAGAGGGATAAATAATATCCCTCCCTAATTCAAAGTTTATTAGGGAAGTTCTGCCCGACTCTAAACAGCTAACGGCAATAGAAGTCCCTGAACCTCCCTTCTCACCCTCTGCAAGTAAGGTAAAAATAATATCGGGATTTATTTTGCTGATACGAAAACACTGCATGCTCCCACAACGCTCGGAATCCAAACATTCTGACAATCTTGTTTCCGTTTGCATCATGGTCGAAAAATCTAGTTTTCTGGTCACACTTCCTTCTTTACGCCCGTCATAGATTAGTAAGCCATCCCCACAAGATTCAGAAATTATACTGCCCTTTCTCGGTTCAATAAGAGTGCTTAAGGTTTTCGTGGGAATGTGGAAATGAAAAAAGCCCCGGGAATAGTCCGGACTATGAAAGGAGTAACCATTAATATTGAAGAAAAGATCGTCTCCCTTATTTGCCGAGTGGGCAAAAAGATACCTTTTGTTTCTGAATCCCCTTCAATCTGAGGACAATGAAAGGGGGCTAAAGGTGTATAAAAAGAAGACTCATCGGCAGCCGCCCCATAAACAAGAACTGGAAACAGTAACAACACTAAAACTTTAAACATGATAGACCCCTTTATTCATAAGATTTTACAGAACCTTATAGCACAAGAACTTTCCCTATATCAACGGCCTTGCAGTTGTTCCACCTTGTTCTTATATCTCTCCGAAAGCATAAGACAAGCATCTTCAAAAGAAACCCAAAGATAGCCCCTATGTTCCTCACTCAGTTTAACCTCTACAAAATCAGAAACTAAGATAATAGGCGACTTTTAATAATTTGAGTATTAATACTCTATAGGGCTACAGAGTTCCACCAATACACCATTAAGATCCCGCACATAGGCAATAGTTTGCCCCCATGGTGTTACTTTTGGCTCTTTAAGTGCTACAGCACCGGCCTCTACTGCACGGTCATAACTCTCTTGAACATTATCACTAGTAAAGGCAATTTCAATACCTGCTGCAGGTTTGTTGGGTGCATTTCTTGTAATCTCAGCACCGTGCATCTCTGCCATTTTCTCGGCCACAAAAGCAAGTGAGGTTGCACCCGTATCTAATTCGCCATATAGCTTACTTTCTGGCATAAATTTCAGTTGGAACCCGAATGCTTTCTTATAAAAATCTATGGCAGCTTCTACATCTGGCACATAAATAATAGCATATCTGAATTTCATTTTAGTCTCCTTTTTCATCTACTATAGACCCTTTTTTAGGTCTTATCTACTTCAGCCCCTAGTTTTCTTTCATAAAAGGTCCCTAAAAACTCACGGGAACCTTAACTGAAGTCGATCCAATAGTCGCCAAGGTCATGGGTGAGTTCACTAACTGGACTCCAAACTCAACAAGATCTTCTTTTTGAATAGAATCAATATGGTTGATAATTTCTGGAATTGTTTTAACTCGATTAAATATCAACATCTGTTGGGCTATGCTTTTGGCTCGGGCAGAGGTACTTTCCAAACTCATCAATAGCCCTGACTTGAATTGATTTTTGCCACTTAGGATTTCTTCGTCAGTTATGGTTTTAGGCAGTTTCTTCATTTCTTTCTGAATAACCTCCATCAAAGGTTCAGCCTCTTTGGGGGATGTTCCTGCATAGATGTTGATCAGCCCCGTATCTGAAAAGCTGGAGCTATGGGCAGAAATGGAATAAGCAAGACCCCGCTTTTCGCGAACCTCTTGAAACAGGCGAGAGGACATTCCTCCCCCTAAGATAGAGGAATAGAGAGACGCCCCATAATAATCTTCTTTAAAAGATCGCCCCAGAAAACCCAGCACAACATGCAGCTGTTCTAAAGGGCGATGTTCTTGAAAAACGCCGCCCTTATAAACCGCGGATTCAGACGTGGCTGGCTTGTGAGATGGCAGGCAGTTAAAGTGAGCACCCACCAAGCCCACCAATTTGTCATGATCCAGATTACCCGTCGCTGCAATGACCATGTTTTCCGGGCTATAGTGACTGGCCATAAAATCCATCAATGTTTCCCGTTTCATCTGTTGAATCAAATCCGCCGGCCCCAAAATAGAGCGCCCAAAAGATTGATTGGGGAACGCTGTATTTTGCATGTGGTCAAAAATAATATCGTCAGGGGTATCATTCGTCTGGGCAATTTCTTGTAAAATCACCGTTCGCTCTTTTTCCATTTCAGCGGGGTCAAAGACTGAGTTCTGCAAAATATCCGCAAGCAACTCAATAGCAATAGGAAGATGTTCTTTTAAAGATCTGGCATAATAAGCCGTTGTTTCCCGCGATGTATAAGCATTCAAATACCCCCCCACGCTTTCAATAGCCTTAGAAATTTCAAAAGCTGAGCGAGTTTTGGTTCCCTTAAAAGCCATATGCTCTAAAAAGTGAGCCGCTCCATTGGTCTCAATCGTTTCATAACGGGAACCAACTTTAATCCATGCCCCCACAGCAATGGTTTCAACAGTGCTAATAGCGTCACTGACAACACGAAGTCCATCGGGAAGGGTGGTGATTTTTATGGTCATTTGAAAGCTCTTTCTTTATTTTCGGCCACTATAGTCTTAAAAAAAGGCGCGATCAATATAAATTCCCTTAGGTTAAAAAGTTAGAATTTTCAATTATAAAAACTTAATTAAAGTAAAAAATAAGTAATTAATAAAAATAATTGATAAAAAAGCTTGAAATTTAAATAATAATTAATTATGTTTTCTTTTGAGGAAACTATTCTTTTCGTTTTCGGAAAGATTTTATAGGTGTTAGAATGAAGAAGACTTTTTATTTATTTATAACAGCATATATTTGTATCAGCACTAATGTGTTTGGAGCGAGCAGAGCTGAAGAACCTACAGCTGAGGAAATTCGTCACACCTCACTCAGATACAGGACGCCTTTCGGGCAAAAAAAAATTGTGGGGCTTTCCAAACGAAGAAGCAACATTTTATTGCCTGTGCTTGAAGCTCTTTTGCCAAAAATTCCTAGCAGCCACTCTGATAAGGACTCATCTATAGCTATTTCTCCAAGAGATGACAGCCCCGAAAGCAGCCAATGTGACTCAGATAGAGAAACCAAGATCTCTCGAAAAGAAATCGATGAGATGAGTTTGGCCTGTGTGGCAAGCCTTGAACAAGACAAGGAAGAAGCCACAGGACTATCTGCACAAGAAATTGATGAATTGTCTGCGGCCTGCCTTAAAGACATCGCTCAAGAGACTGGGAACCCTGCTATAGTACTGCCACTTTCTGCTCTTACTATGTGTTCAGATGACTTGCCCTGGATGAGGCCTTTACAAGAAGGGGGAAATCGTCAAAAAAAAATAGCTGCTTATAAGAGCCATTTAAGATTCTTGAATCAAAATACTTTACGCAAAAGGACTCCATACCAGAGAGCACCCTTCCAATACAATTCCCACCCCTATTAAAAGGACTTCTTTTCGAAGTCCTTTTTTTATAAAATTCGTTAAAAAAGTATCAAAAATTCTTTCCCATCAACCTATCCTGTGGTAGGTTGTGATTGGTTTTAATTACAAGAGGTAATCCCATGAGTATATCCGCACCAGAAAAGTCAAAAGCATTAGAAGCCGCCCTAAAACACATTGAACGCGCCTTTGGAAAAGGCTCAATCATGAAGCTGGGGGAAGGTGCCAATGCAGATGCTATTGAAGCTATTTCAACGGGCTCTCTGGGATTAGACATTGCTTTGGGCATTGGTGGATTACCAAAAGGCCGTATCATTGAAATTTATGGCCCAGAAAGCTCTGGCAAAACAACCCTTTCCTTACACGTGGCAGCTGAATGCCAAAAGAAAGGGGGCACCTGTGCCTTTATTGATGCGGAACATGCTTTAGATCCTGTATATGCCCGCAAACTGGGGGTTAATACAGATGACCTTATCATTTCACAGCCTGACACCGGCGAACAAGCATTGGAAATTGCCGACACTTTGGTGCGCTCTGGTGCCGTAGATGTTTTAATTATCGACAGCGTTGCCGCCCTTGTTCCAAAGGCTGAGTTAGAAGGTGAGATGGGTGATTCTCACATGGGCCTGCAAGCCCGTCTAATGAGCCAAGCATTGCGTAAATTAACAGCGTCCATTTCCCGGTCAAAATCCATGGTGATTTTCATCAACCAAATACGCCAAAAAATTGGCATTATGTTTGGGAATCCTGAAACAACTACTGGCGGTAATGCCTTGAAGTTTTACGCTTCCGTTCGCCTGGATATCCGCCGCATTGGCGCCATTAAGGACAAAGAGGAAGTTGTTGGAAATCAAACCCGCGTAAAGGTTGTTAAAAACAAAGTGGCCCCACCCTTTAAGGTAGTGGAATTTGACATCATGTACGGGGAAGGTATTTCTAAAACCGGTGAGCTGATTGACCTTGGGGTGAAAGCGGGCCTGGTTGAAAAGGCCGGCGCTTGGTACTCGTGGAAAGGCAAGCAATTGGGGCAAGGCAAGGAAGCCACCCGCCGCTATCTAAAAGAAAATCCTGAGATTATGGCATCTTTGGAAAAAGATATTCGTGCGAACGAAGGCGCCATTGTTCAAGCTATTGAAGCAGGCGTTACCGCTGAAGCTGAGTAGCTATAGCTAAACTCGGATAAAATGAGTATGCCTTACAGTGATTCCCTCGGGCTTGACCCGAGGGTCAAAACCCGATTTTTTATAGAAAAATGGATCCTCGGGTCAAGCCCAGGGAAGACGATTGGGGATGTATAAATTCAAATAGAGGTGAGACTTTGGGAAGAGAGAGAGCACCCATCAGGGCTGCGCTCTTAAGAAAGGCAGGTGCCCACGGGAACACTGCATAAGAAAAGAGATTAAGGTTTTTATTTTAAAGCTAACTTCCAAAGTTTATTGTCTTCTTTGCTTTTCAGGAACCGTTTAACCTCTGCCAGTTTGGAAGACATCATATTGCAATGTTCTCCCTCACAAGTTCCATGAATGGTTGTGCAAATCCCCACATCTTGTAGGGCTCGGCATTTTGCCCAGACACCTGGCTTTTTGTATTCGACACGGTTACAGAGGCGCCTGCACAATCCGGTAAGATCTGCTTTTGCTGCTAGTTTTTCACAAGCTCTCCCCGCAGGAGTGCAAGCCTCACTTAACAACTGAGGAGGAACAGGAGTAACCCCATCTTCCGATTCAATCGTCATGACAGCACAAGCCTTTCTTGCGTTATATCCTTGGCTTTCTGGCATATGATAGGCAATACAACGATTTATATTATCCAGTTCTGACTCAGTTTTTAATAGGTATTTACGTGTGATGCCACCAACCCTCTTAAAAAACCCTTTGGTTTTCATTTTTTTATTTTGATCAGGCGCATATTGATCTGTGGTTTGCTGCTCATCGTTGGAAAAGATGGGGCTTTCATAAGACGCCTTGGCTGTGCTGCCTAATGATAGCAACAATATGAATCCTAAAAGATATTTTTTCATGACGCCTCTCCTGTATATAGGTTATTCTTATATTACCACTATGAGTCATGAACAGTAAAAGTCAATATAAAATTCAGGATGAAGTGGATTAATTGATATATTATTTTTCGGCTTCCGTATGACCGTAATATTCATCTTCAGAGCCAAAACTAGACCCTAAACTTGCACTCGGCATAATCGTTAACATTAAAAGTATTAACATATATATTTTCATGATTTTCTTCCCAGTATTAATTGTCTTCCCATTAAATACTTTGAAGCGTAAAGAATAAAAGTCAATAGATAATTCAATGTCATTTTTATTGTTTCAAAAAAGAGTGGAAAATCCTCTATTCAGCGACAGGGAATCGAGGTATAAACATTCAAAGAAAGGAACTTGTTGTGCAATATAAATTTTCTCTAGAAGAGTTTATCAAATATCATCTTGTACCCAGATCTTGGTATGCTTCCTACAGGCATAAGAAAGAGTATCGAAAAGGTGAGCCGGAGTTTCGGATGCTTCCCTTTTTGGTCGACAAAAATAAAAATAGTATTGATGTAGGGGCAAACAAAGGCACTTATACGGTAGCCTTAGCTAAGCTTTCTAAAAAAGTTTTTGCCTTTGAACCAAATCCCAAAATGTTCGCTTTCCTGAAAAAAAATAGCCCTTCAAATGCAGAAGTTTTCTCCTGTGCACTTTCTGATAAGACCCGTCAAGAAACACTTCGGATTCCCTTGGGACGCAAAGGAAAATTGTCAAATCAAGGAGCTTCTTTAAATCCTAACAATATCCAAAAGAACTTTTTACCTATCCAGGTAGATTGCAAGAAATTGGATGACTTTAACTTGAAAGATATTGGATTTATTAAGATTGACGTGGAAGGCTTTGAAAAAGAAGTTCTAATGGGTGCGGAAAAAACTTTGAAACGAGAAAAACCTACCCTTCTTATAGAAATGGAAGAACGCCACACAAAACGCTCTATCTTATCTGACATAAAATGGATTGAAGGCCTTGGCTACAAAGGATTTGCTCTTTTTGACGGGAAGCTTCAGAGTTTAGAATTTTTTGATAGCGGGATCCATCATAATGATGCTTGGACTGGCAATAAGAAGGATTATATTTTCAATTTTATTTTCTTAGCGCAACCTTAGGTGTGCAGCCTTTTCCCCAAATCGCGAAGGCGTTCTTTTAAGTCACCCTCGGGGAAGTCAGACAAAAGTTCTTGAACAGCCGGATTGTCAGGAGGCGGGGGCAAGGGTGCTTTCGGCTTTATTTTTTCTGGCATAATCGCCCGTTTGAAAATAATTTTTTCCAGAACCGTGTATCCAAAATAGGTATTAATTTTTTCAATCAGCAACAAATAAACATGTTGCAAACTCATCAACATGCTGGGGCTGTAAACGTTTAGATATAAAGTGCCAGGTTCCCCCTTTTTGAAAAATATTTTTTCCGGTAGGCAGTAGGCCGCATAAGATTCCCCCACCACAAAATCCCAATTGTTAAGAAGCGTGCTAAGCACATATCCCTTTTTTTCCAAGTATGTTTTTGACAAACCTTTCAGAACGTTTCCCACAAAATGAACAGCCATTAGGAAGCCTTCCCCTGCTGCTCAGCCGCCTTAACTGTGTTTGTCATTAGAAATATAACGGTCAAGGGACCAACCCCACCAGGCACGGGGCTGATGGCTCCAGCTACCTTCGTGGCTGTGTCAAAATCAATATCCCCCGTAATGCGTTGGTCGTCCAGGGGATTAATTCCCACATCAATAAGACAAGCACCCGATTTGACCCAAGTTCCCTGAACAAAATTCTTTTTGCCTATAGCGGCAATGACGATATCTGCGTGATGGCAAAGGTCTGCAATATTTACCGTATGGCTATGAGCCATGGTTACAGTACAGTTTTCTTGTAGTAACAAACGGGCCACAGGGCTTCCCACCAAAGCAGAACGACCAATCACAAGGGCATTCAGCCCTTTTAAATCTTTTTTCCACAGGTGAATCAGATGAAGGCATCCCTGAGGGGTGCAGGGAATAAAGTTAGGGACATTCAGAGAAAATAGACCAACATTGGTCGGGGTTAACCCATCCACATCTTTATCGGGATCAATGTTTTTAAGGGCTTCCAGTGTATCTAAATGTTTGGGAAGGGGCAGCTGCAGCAGTATCCCATGAACGGTATTATCCTGATTCAAAGCACCTAACTGTTCGTGAAGTTTCTGTTGAGTCGTATCCGCCGGCAAACGATATAGTGTTGCTTCAATACCTAATTGGGCAGCTTTTTCTTGCTTTTTCTTCACATAAAGATGGGAGGCAGGGTCATCCCCCACCAACACAACGGCCAGTTTGGGATGAACATCCTTGTTTTTTAGATCCGCAATTCTCTTGATAAGATCAGATTTTAAAAGTTCCGCTTGGTGCTTACCATCTAAAATCTGAACCATGCATACCTACGATAGTATGTTCATCATACTTGACATAGAGTACCGAATGGCAATGCCTTGGAAAAACAAGCTCAAATAATAAGACGCCATAAACAAAATAAGGATGGATAGATCAAATCCACCAACTGTTGGAATAACCTTCCGGATATGACGGGCCAAAGGCTCAATCAATTTCTGCAGAAATTCATAAACACCAGAAACAAACTTGTTCTTTGTTTCCAAAACCTTGAACACCATCAAAAGATGTAAGATCACGTAAACGATAAGAGCTCCGTTGTACAGAGCAATAATAAGCCTAATAAGCTCAATCAAAGGGTAAAGAATGATGTCCATAGTGTGTCCTCCTGAAATTTATGTATTACCCTTTATACAATACTTATATCAGGCGCATCAACTGATTTCATTCCAACCACGTGATATCCACAATCTACGTGGTGAATTTCCCCTGTAACCCCAGAAGACAGATCGCTAAGCAAATAAAGCCCTGCCTTGCCAATATCTTCCAAACTGACGTTACGTTTTAGCGGAGAGTTATGCTGATTCCATTTTAAAATATACCCAAAATCCCCAATAGCTGAAGCAGCTAGAGTTTTCACAGGTCCTGCAGACAAGCCATTAACGCGGATATTTTGGCGACCCAAATCAACAGCCAAATACCGAATGCTGGATTCAAGAGCAGCCTTGGCAACACCCATAACATTATAGTGAGGCATAACTTTTTCCGCCCCATAATAGGTTAAACTAATCAAGCTGCCGCCTTCTGTCATCAGTTTCTGGGCCCGCTGAGCAATAGCTGTAAAAGAATAGCAAGAAACATCCATCGCATTCAAAAAATTGGCCCGACTTGTATTAAAATAAGGCCCCTTGAGCTCTTCCTTATCAGAATAGGCAATCGCATGCACAACGAAATCTAGCTTGCCCCAGGTCTTTTCTATTGTTTCAAAAGTTGCATCCAAATCAGTGGGGTTTATAACGTCACAAGGCAAAATAAGATCAGATCCCAAAGATTCCGCCAAAGGGCGAACTCTCTTTTCTAAAATCTCACCTTGATAAGTAAACGCCAATTGGGCGCCTTGCTCAGCTAACTTTTGAGAAATGGGCCACGCTAAAGATCGATCATTGGCTAGCCCCATAATTAAGCCTTTTTTGCCATGCATCAGGCCAGAAAAATTTTGCATTGTATCCTCGTTTATTACATTTATTTGAATCGTACTACATGTGTAGCATGAAAAAACATGAAAGACATCTTATACATTGAAAGAATTTCTGCCAAGCTTTAATTCTTCCAACGGCCAACGAGGTCTGGGGCTAAAATTCAAATCCGATTCATAGCCCAAACGCAGCTTTTCCAGCCCTGCCCAGGCAATCATGGCCCCATTGTCTGTACACAAATTTTGGGGCGGCACCACAAATCGAATATTCTGGGTTTGGCAAAAATCTTCCATTTTTCCCCGAATATAAGCATTGGATGCAACTCCCCCCGCCATCACAAACGTCTTGAGATGACTGTTCATTTTAAAAGCATTTTCTACACGATTGATTAAAATATCCGCCACTGCTTTTTGGAAAGAGGCTGCTATGTCTTCCACATCTTGGGGATCCAGAGGCATGCTTTTTTCAATCTGATAGCGAACAGCCGTTTTAAGACCGGAAAAGGAAAAAGAGCAATTGTTTTGATGGGTCAGAGGGCGGGGAAAAAGAAAGCGATCTGGGTGTCCTTTTTGGGCGGCCTTTTCTAAGGATGGGCCCCCGGGATAGGGTAACTCTAGCATTTTCGCCACCTTATCAAAGGTTTCCCCCACGGCATCATCCAAGCTTGTTCCCAAAAGTTTATAGCATCCCACATTCTCAACCGCTAAAATTTGACAGTGGCCCCCAGAAACTAAAAGCAACAAATAAGGAAACTCTAAATCATTCGTAAGCCGGGCCGTTAGGGCGTGGCCCTCTAAATGATTCACGGGAATAAAGGGTTTCTCGTGATAGTAAGCCAAAGCCTTTCCAAAAGTAGCCCCCACAATCAAGCCTCCGATCAATCCGGGCCCACAAGTAGCCGCAACAGCCGTGATTTGATCAAACCCAATCTGGGCATCCTGCAATGTCTGTGCACAAAGAGATTCTAAAGCTTGTAAATGGGCCCGGGCAGCCAGCTCTGGCACAACACCCCCGAAAGATTCATGATCCATTTGGGATAGCACCCGATGGGCCAAAATCTTCTTTTCTGCCGTAACAAGAGCCACAGACGTTTCATCACAGCTTGTTTCTATACCAAGAATAATCAAAATTTACCTATAGTAGGTTGCATCACCACAATATAGGTCATGATCGCAGGTATTTCCAGAAATCTGTTGAAGAATATCCGAAAAAATGATTTTATCTGTTTGTAAAATTATGAAAAAAATTCTTTTAAGAACAGTTATCGCTTTAAGTTTTCTAGGCCTTGCCCTGATTGCTTTCGTGTTTATGCATGCTTTTTTCGTGGGGGATCTTTCAAAAGCACCCTTGCAACAAGAAATCACAGAACCCCTTTATTTAGTATCTTATGCGGATGGACATGAAGTCTTTCACAAAAACCAAAAAATGTTGACTTATTCTGCTCTTAAAAAGGGGGTTAGCTATATTTTCAATTATAAAAGGCATCTAATCGATCCAGTTTTTGTTAAAAGTCATCAACGAATTTTTGATCATAAATCTGGGGCGGGAGCCTGGCTATGGAAACCTTGGGTCATTATGAATACCATGAAACAGGCCCCTGAAAATGCGTACATTTTATACTGTGACAGTGGGTTTATGATTAAGGGAAATTTGTCACCTCTTTTGGAACTGCTCAAAACTCATGATGTTATTCTGGCGGAATATAATAGGGAAATCTTTGGGTTTCTTGGGAATCGTATTAAGTTAGAGGCATTGATTAAGGCCAACTGTCAAACAAAGCCTTGCCAGGAATCTCGCCTTATCTGGGCAGGATTTCTATTGGTGAAGAATACGCCAACAGGCCGTAAATTTATTCAACAATGGCTAGACTACTGTTCAGACGAAGATATGATTTTGCCAGATTCAAAGCTGGGGGGACGCCATATGTATGACCAATCTTTGCTCAGTTTAACATATGCCAAAAATCCCCAAGGGGTTGTGTTGGTTGATGCTGAGGGCGTTGGTCACAACAATATCCTAAAATGGCACCATCGTAAGAGTGATGAGTTTGTAAATCACAGCCTAATGCTAAAACTAGACTTGGGACTTAGGGGCTGGGAAAGAAAAATTATCGATAGCTGGGTAATCAGAAAAATTGCTAACTGGGTTGAAAACCCATAGATTTTAAGGTAAGGGGTTCCCTTCATCATCTTCCTCTCGAGTTCCTCCATAAGTGCCGCCGCCTACTCCAGTTCCTCCAAAACTAGTCCCTGTAAGTGTATAAATAGGTGTGCTTGTGTAGTCAGTAGAGGCTAGATCTTCCATTCTATAGTTTGCCAGCATTGTGTTTGTAGTAATAACGCTTGTTCCTATGGTGGCTACGCTTGTTGAGACCGCCGTTGTAATCCCATTAGCTGTGTTTTGTGCAGGACCAGGAGCAGGCGGAGCGGGCGGAGGAGGAGCAGGAGGAGTATCTCGACCAACCATATATTGACCCACATCTGTGTAAAGGCCTGCTGGTTTTACAGTTCCATTAACTGTAATCGTTCCTGAATTCGCCACAAGATGAACCAAAGACATCGCATCAGTTGTTGTAATTGTTGTATCTGCATAAACTTGAGAGTTGGCTATCACCACATCATTTTCCAAACTAATGGCACCATCTATAGTCAAACTTAGTGGGGGATAGGTTGCCCCCGCCCCTGCAGCCAAATCAATTGTTGTTGTAACATTCAAAATAAGATCGGAAGCCCCTTCAAGAGTACTCTTGAAATAAATTCCTCCACCTGATGTTAAAGTAATAGGGGTCACTGTTAAGTTGACAGGTCCCCAGTATGTTTGGTCGCCTGTTGAATCTCCCTCAACAACAGTGCTCACAGAACCTCCAAGAGCTGTAGTGCCAGGCAAGTCAACATTTCCGACAGTAAATGATGTCAGCCCTGTCAAGTCTCCTGTAATAACTGCATTAGGCAACAGGGTTAAGGCGTGCCCATCATTACTAGTATCTACATCTCCAATTGTAACAGAATTAGAATCGCCCGCCTGCAAAGTAGTATCCTGACCCAGACTCATGGCTCCCTGATAGGTTTGGTTACCTGTTGTAATGATGGGACTATAGTTCATGGTCGTTGTTCCTGTAACGGTTAGATTGTTGACGGTTAAGGGCCCTTGGAAAATCGCACCTCCCGTTATTGTAAGGTCATGAGGATCGCTATTAACAGTATTTAAGAGAACTGATTCTGCTATTAAATTAACATTACCCCCCAAAGTTACAGTGCTGTCAAATTGCAAGTAGGTAAAGTTTTGTGAACTTCCTAGCGTAGATGAAAGCCCTATATCTGCCGTAATTTCAATGCCGTAACTTCCCCCATCTGCTGGCATCAAAGAGTATAGAAGAGTACCAGCATCAGGGCTATTCAAACCCGTATAATTACTTAAGGTATGCATTCCATCAACAACTATGTTGCCCGCAAGATAGGGGTGAAGAACGCTCCATGAAAGAGAGCTCAATCCTGTAAACAATTTTGTAGATTCTAACGTTCCCAAATACAAATCTCCTGAAGTAGTAAGAGCATTACCATTTCCTGAAACTCCGCCCTGAAGTTGAATATTTCCATCAGTTGATGTTAAGGTTCGATCCTCATCATATAAAACCACAGACCCATTATAGGTTTGATTTCCAGAAGTTATGACATTTCCAGAAAGAGAAACATCACCCGTCACAACAAGAGAATTAAGATCTGTGAAATCTGGAGTCACCTGTAACGTGCTATCAACAGTTAAATCGTTGCCACCCCCTGCGACTCCTCCATTAATGTAAACAGCCCCTCCAGCCGTAAGCGTTGTGCCAACACCCAACGTAACAAGACCATAGTAAGATTGATTTTCCACTGTTGTCACGCTGCCACCATTCATAGTAACAGCCACCGCATTAAGTTCATAAAAACTCGCAAGGCTTCCCACGCTGTTTTCAAAAATTGCGTCAGAAAAAAGGTTCAATGTGTTTTCTCCGTCAGACCATCCATCCAAGGTACTGTTAAAGGTAATGGTGTTAGCATTAGAATTTAGGAATACTTCACCCATAATAGTAACGGCACCCCCATAGGTTTGCCCTCCTGTCGTTGTAATATTACCATTCAAAGTGGCATTATTGTTGATCAGAAGCGCTCCTATCCCTAAGCTAGCCTCTCCCACATTGTCGGCAAAAGTAGTATTGCCTGTGATTATAACGTCTCCAATAACGATGTTATTGCCCACGCCCCCATTAAACGTAACAGTTCCTGGGTCCTGAATTGTTCCAGAAACGACTGTTACAGTCTGCCCTGCTAATGGTTTAGGACCATCAAAGTTGCCATAGCCATCCACTGTATTAAAGACAACAGAACTATTAGAAAGAGTGTCATTTTGATCCGTAAAGGTCATGTCAACTTCATTGTACATGGGGCTATTATAAGTTTGGCCACCCACCGTGTTAACAGTTCCATAAAAGGAGGATCCCTCGGCATTATAGATAATGCTTGTATATGTTCCAAACACAGTTGCCCCTGTAATGGACAAAATATTCAAAGGATTTGTGCACCCTAAACTACCATAGAAATAAACCCCATAGCCTGCATTTAAGATGAGAGATCGAGGCGTTGCATCAAAAGAATCAACTGTGTTTCCAAAATTTATATAAGTATTATCTGTAAAAGTAATATCTGTATTCAAACGCACAGACCCATTATAGGTTTGGCCATTTGTTGTTGACACATTGCCAAACAAATCAATGGTAGAGCCGGTAATATTAATATTACCCAGATTTCTGTTAGTACCTACAGGGCCCCCAAAGGCAACAGGTGAATCTCCTGAATTTGCGTTGACTGTCAGGTTTTGCCCACCTTCATACCATCCATCCACTGTGCTATTAAAGCTCACATAATTTCCAGATGTTAGAGTTATCCCCTCACCATAGCCTGCCATAATCTGAACAGGGCCATTATAGGATTGCCCACTGGTGGTTGTAACATCCCCCCCTAAAGAAGCAATTGTCGCAACTCCCCCATCTCCTGCGCTTCCAATAGTCAAACTAAAGGTATTAATGGTTGAGATGAATTGAGCCGTTCCAGGACTATCAGCTGTGCCAGCTATAAGCCTGAATTCTTGACCTGTTCCCACAGATCCACCAAATGTAACCATGGCGCCTGGACCTGTTGCATTGATAATTCCCCCCGTGTTCATATTGGGAAATCCATTGTTAAAGTGTTGGTTACCTGTTGTATTAAAGCTGAATCCCCCACCATCGGTTCCCGCATACCCATTGACCGTTAAGGAAGCAAGAGGTGTTGTTAGCCCCACACTGTTAAAATAGACACTTCCAATGGGACCATCGTCACCACCATTGCCCGCACTCACTGTGAAATTATAGGCCCCATCCACGTTACCGTTAAATGTTACGGTATAGCCATCTGTAACATTAATGGTTGTGTCTTGAAATAAACTAACATCACCATTAAAGGTCAAAAAGGCCGTGAAGAATCCATCAGGCCCTGTAATCAGACCCGGCAAAGTAATACTGGGTTGAATGGTCAGAGCATCATAGTTACCAAAGAAATCTCCATTACTATCGGCCATACTTAAAATATTTGAAATACTTGCTGGATCAAAATTCCAAGTTGTGTTGCCGTCTAAAGAAACAGTGGCCGCTCCCACCCCTGGAACAATAAGCGTTCCAAAAGTATACCCTCCGCCACCAAACACTAAATTACCGCCAATATAGTCATCTCCTGTATTATATCGAGCAATGGTTAATAGATTGTCACCTCCCCCAAGACCATTGTGTAAATAAACTGTGCCCCCTGAGGTAAAGGTCATTGCACTACCCCCATTATTCAACCACGTGCCATAAGCAGCATTGTAAGTTTGATCCCCCGAAGTTTGTACAGAAATTGGATTACTCTGGAAGATTACATACCCATCTGTAGCAGTCACCGCAAGAGACCCTAAAGGTGTATTGATCCCCACATCTTGAGTGATAATAGCTCCATTATATCCCGTGGTATTGAGTGTTAGGTTTGCAAAATTATCTCCGTCGTTACTATTAACTATGTCATTAAATAGAATATTAACCCCTGATAAAACAGCACTAGTACCAGATCCCAACCACACCGGACCATTATAATCTTGATCTGTAATAGAGGGAGAAGATCCGCTTGTTGTAACATATATGACTTCATTACTACTTGGGGATCCATACAAGTTATTGCTATATCCTAAATAGGTATTCCCTGTAGTTGTTAGCGATAGAATAGGATAGTCACCCCCCACATTATTCAGGAAGTATACAGATCCGTTAGCATGAGCATTTGTTGTAAGATTAAAATTTCCATCAACTGTCTCATTAAAAGTTACACTGTAACCATCTCTTACAATAATACTGGAATCTTGATTTAAGGTTATGTTGCCATTGAAAATAAGAGACCCATCAAAACCATCATCTGGACCCGTAATAGTTGCTGGCAAAGTGAAGTCTGGTCGAATCGTAAGGGTCCAATCATTTCCGGCAAAAGTGCCTCCAGTGTCCGAAATCCCCAAGATTGTTGTGATACTCCCTGCATCAAAATTAAAGGTTGTGTCTCCTGCCAAAGAAACCGTGGCAATTCCTGGAACGGTTAATGTTCCGAAAGTAAAAGAATAGTTATTTTCCCCACCGTTGAAACTCAGATTGCCGCCAACTAAACTGTCTCCATTATTATATTGGGCAATGGTTAATGGATTTCCAGCGCCCCAAACACCATTGCTCAAATAAACTGTGCCCCCTGAGGTAAAGGTCATTGCACTATCCCCATTATCCAGCCACGTGCCATAAGTAGCATTGTAAGTTTGATCCCCTATCGTTGTTACAGAAATTGGATTGGTTCGGAACAGAGCATATCCATCTGTCGCATTAACCGTCAGAGATGCTAAAGGCGCATTACTGCCCACATCTTGAGTGAAAACAGAGCCAGTATATCCCGTGGTATTGAGCGTTAGGTTTGCAAAATTATCGTTATCATAGCTATCAATTGCTCCATTAAATTGAAGGTTAACCCCTGATAAAGTGATATTTGCATCTGAGCCAAATAACACTGGTCCATCGTAGGTTTGGTCACTGGTATATAATGGAAACCCAGCAGTCGTAATCGTCGTCGTTCCATTAATAGCTGTGGCTCCACCAACATAAAGTGCCTCTATGTTAACATCTCCATTGAAAGTAGTTGTTCCAGCGTTATTAGATGACAACCCTTGGCTGGTACCCGTTATCGTATCATTAAATGTTATAGAATCAGGGTCATGCAAGGTAATCCACCCAATGGATGGATCCCCTGAAGGTGTTGCGGTCAAGGTCACAGGCCCACCATAGGTCTGCCCACCTGCTGTATAAACATCACCTGTTAGGATTGCTGCCCCTGTAACCTGAAGAGCATTAAGAGAAACTTGCGCCCCCACCGAATCATCAAAGGTTGCTGTTCCCTCTGTTCCAACGTTAACTGTTAGATTATAGTCTAAGTCTTCCAAACTATTAACTGTGCTTAAGAAAGTTGCATTAGACCCATTTGCGTCTCCATCACTGGTTGTATCTAAAGAAACATCCCCGTTCAGAACAACCGGCCCACGATAAATTTGTGTTCCAGCTGTGGTAACGTTACCACCCAAATTTATCAAAGCACCTGATGAAACATCCAGAGAATTCAGAATGCTCATACCCCCTACGTTACCTACAAAATTTGCAGTCCCGCCAGATTGCAGTTGAGGAACGTATTCTCCCCCTCCTCCATCAAATTCTACCCAGATTTCAGTCGAAAAAGGAGTGCTGACTGTTAGGTCATGGGCTCCATCCACCGTACTATCAAAAGATATAGTCCCACCGGGAGAGTTCGTGCTTGTATCGGTTAGTTGCAGACTATTATTAAGGCTAACCGCCCCATTATATTCTTGTCCGCCCGTTGTTGTAACGTTCCCACTCAAATTGATTGTTTGACCAACTACTGTGAAATTTGAGAGAGCAAAGTTAGTACCCACATCTGCAGCAAATGTTACAGTACCCTCAGTCCCTGCGGTCACAGCTATGTTTGTAGTATCATCAGAATCACCATCATAGCCATCTACTGTGCTATTAAAGGTTATATCTGCCCCAGTTGAGTTATTCCCCCCATCTGTGGTGTCAAAATTGATAGAAATGGTCTCAGGATCATTATCATCTCCTATGGAATTATCAATAATAGAAACTGGACCATTATAAGTCTGTCCGCCAGAGGCTGTCATGTTTCCGCCTATTTGAGCCGCCCCCGTTACAGTAAGCACATTTAATTGATTCCAATTGCCTATGCCATTTCCAAAAGTAACGATTCCTGGTTGTTCATTTGTTCCTGCCATGACCGTCAAAGATTGATAGGGGTCATCTGGTTGGCTTCGATTAGTATCTACTGAATCATAAAAGAAGATATAACTAGCCCCTAAAGAGTCTCCATTTTGATCAGATAGAGTTACCAAGTAAGGATTTATCGCATTCAATTGAACAGTCTGATTATAAGTTTGCCCCCCAACTGTGCTGATAGAGCCATTTAAAATAGCATTTCCTACAATAGTCAGGCTCCCTAACTTATAGGCGTCTCCAACAGTGCCTAACGTAACAGAGCCTGTTCCACCACTAGAATCCGCTTGAATTCTAAGGTTGCGATAATTGCTGCTTCCGTCAATACCATCGCTATCTAGATTAGCAGAAAACTGAATAAAACTATTTTCCAGATTATCATTATTATCCCTTAACATCACATTATTTGTAAGCGTAACATTACCGTTATAACTCTGCCCGCCGACCGTTGTAACGTTCCCACCCAAATTAATTGCCTCACTATGAACCGCAAAATTTCCCAAACTATAAGAAGATCCCACATCACTTCCAGTGCTTACTGTGCCTACACCTGCAAAAATATTTAAATCAAAGTTTGCAGAATAATCACCTTCTCCTGCGCTATTAATGCTATCTGAGAAACTTATATTCGCCCCCTGTGCATCCCCATCATCGGCTGTATCGAGAGTGATTGGGTTATTAATCGTAACAGGTCCTATATAACTTTGCTGTCCTCCAGCCGTTCTGACATTACCTTCCAAAGTTGTATTTCCTGTAACTGTAAGAGAACTCAAAGATGAAGCATACCCTACCGAACCATTAAACAAGATATTTCCCATGCCAGAACCGGTTGAATTTGTATTCACGGTAAAATCATAGGGCCCATCCACATTTCCAGAAAAAGTCACAGAGCTCCCATCCACCACTTTAATGGCGGTATTAGCATCCAAAATTACATCACTGCTAAAAATAAGATTTCCATTAAAGCCTGCGTGATCAGGACCTGCAATATAGGTTGGAAATGTGATTGCGGGCTCAACAGTTAGGGTGTGTCCGCCACCTGTAAAAGCATTCCCCCCATTCGCCAATCCCAAAATGCCTTGAATACTTTCTGGGTCAAAATTAAAAGTTGTATCTGCAATAAGTGTAATGATGGGATCACTCCAGCGAGGCCCGCCGAGATCTACCCCAGGGACATTGAAGATTCCAAATGAAAAATCCCCTCCAAGTTGTAAGCTTCCGCCTTGGTATTTGTTGCTATTATACCATTGGTGGATGCTTAAATCATAACCAGCAATGTTATCATTCACACCCCCTTGCAAAGAAACCGTATCTCCTGCTGTTAGAGTGAATCCACCAGGGGCTCCCAGAAGAATAGTCCCATAATAGTTTTGATTGCCATAAGTTGTGACGTTTGACCCAAGCAGTGTTACGCCGTCCCCATTAATCACACTAAGATTGTCAAGTTCATAAATAGCATCATTAATAATGGTAGTAGGAGCATTAACGGTCAAACTATGGTCGTCTGTTACCCCAGCGAACGTAACCGTACCTGCGGCATTAATAATTGCGTCAGCCCCTAGAATTATTCGCTGATTATAGGTTTGATCCCCAGCTGTTGTAACCGTAGTAGTATCACCCTGATTAGTTCCAGCATTCATGTGAACAGTACCAGTCACAAAAAGGGTATTCAGTGAAGTGGTGCTTCCTACATATCCGCCGAAAGTTACACCGTTGGGACTATCAGAGTTGGCAGTTACGACCAAAGACTGTTGGTAAGCATCAGGATTTCCATCAACCGTACTATTAAAGGTTACAAAGCTAGAAGTTGGATCAGAATTGCTGTCCGTCAAGCCAATCGTATAAGACGGAGTTGTTGTATCATCTGAAGTGTTCAGCACCACTCGACCATAATAGGTTTGCCCCATTCCTGTGTTAACCGGGGCCGATAAAGAGACGGTTGATGGCAGGTCTGATGATCCTACAGTGACAGAGCCCAGATCAACTTGCCCTCCAAAAGTAACTGTACCTGGATATGTTGGAACAGCTACGTCCTGAGAGTTTGATCCTATATCAACATTCAACCCTGTATCAGCATCAATAAGGGTATAATGAGCGCCATTTAATCCCGTGAAAACAATCAAATTTGACTCAGGATCCCAGTTAATACTTTGACCATCCCCAACAACGATTCCACTTCCAGAACTAATACTATCATTCCCAACAACCGCTCCCAAACCTGTATTAACAACTAGAACACTGGTCGCAGGCGTTCCATTAAGGCTAGGAATTTGGCTAGGAATTTGAGGACCCTGTACAACCCCTTCACCAGGAAAAATCATAAATCGATGACTATTAAAATCAGAAAGGGTTAAAATATTGCCATTCCAATTGGCACTGCCCCCGCCATTAATAGAAAAGGACCCGTTACGACCAATGGTATTAAGAGAAGAAGAAAAACCATCACTTGGGTGTTCTAATATGTAAAGACTGGAAGGATAAACTCCCGCTACAAAACTTGCATTTTCTGGATTTGAATTCGTAAAGGTCCCATTATAAGTCTGATTTCCTGTAGTATAAAAAGAGAAACTATCGCCAGGATTATCATCACTTATCTCACTATTTCCATTCACTGTAATACTGCTCAGTGGAGCATTAGCCCCAACGTTCCCTCCAAAACTGACACCGCCCCCAGAAGGATTAAGAACCAAATCTGATCCTCCAGGGGTCACTGAATCAATAGTACTATTAAATAGTATTGAATTATCGGAAAAATTCGTCAACGTCACCGAGGGTGCCCCAAGCAAAACAGGCCCTATATATTCTTGCCCAAAAATGGTATAAACGTTCCCCTCTAAGGTTGTAACTTCTGTGTTGTCTGCAAGCTCCAATCCTGCCAGAACAAGCGCCACGGGCATAGTGCTTGTACCAATATCTCCCTTAAACGTGGCATTTCCAAAAGTGAAAATTACTCCTATTGCCACATGAGTGCCAACGGGACCCACAGTTATAGTGCCTATAGCAGAATCAGATGGCCAGTTATTGCCAACTCCAGAACCAAGCACTAAACTTTGCACAGAAGAACCGGATTTAAAAGAAAAATTAATATCATCTATTCCATCAACCGTACTATTAAACACTACCGAACTTAAAGAGCGATCAGAGTTATTATCCTCGAACCACATATCAACCCCAAGCTGAACAGGTCCATTATAGGTTTGGCTGCCCACAGTATTAACAAATCCAAAATGTTGTGAGCTTTCTAGCTGCCCAGGCTGCCAAATCACCCAATTCCCCCCAAATATTGAAGTTCCGGTTACATTCAAAGTATTCAAAACATTAGTATACCCAATATCCCCATAGAAATTCACAGTTCCAGCCCCTTCTGAATCTGAAATCACCGTTAAAGATTGGGCATCTCCATCAAAAGAATCAATGGTACCATTAAAATTTACGATACTGCTGCCCGAATCCACACTTTGATCTTGCACTGTCACATCTGAAGTTAAAGAAACAGAGCCATTATAATTTTGCCCATCTACAGTATAGATATCCCCCCCTAAAATGGTCGGACTATTGATCTCCAAATACCCGATAGGGCCAGCGTTTGTGTCCACAGGGCTGCCAACATTTTCTGAAATTGTTGTTGAAGTTCCTGCAGTCGTTGTTAGGGATGGAAAACTATAACTTTGCCCCACACCCCCATTAAAAGAAACAGTACCATTAGATAAGAAATTCTCTACAAACTTGGTTGCATTCACGGTGAGCCCTTGTGTGCCATCCTCACTTCCATCCACAGCGCTATTGAAGATAATTGCATTAGCCACAGCCCCAACAGGCGTACCAAATCTACCGTTAGGATTTGAAACTCCGAGATAGAGTCTTTCTGTATCCGTGAAAGTTGTCATGTTGCTTTCTGTATTCAAAAGCGTTACAGGCCCTGCATAGGTTTGGCCACCTCCTGCCGTACTGATATTATTCCCTATTACGGCTGAACCTGTCACATAAAGAGAATCCAAATATGTGTCATCCCCCACAAGGTCACCAAATGTAACACCTGTATCCCCTGAAGTGCTAACCGCTAAGGGGTGCCCCCCATCCACTGTGCTTAGAAAATTAATGTTGACCCCTGATAAGGAAGAAGTGCTCGGTACATAAGCTCTACCAACCCGTCCCGGCATAGATAAAACAGCCCCCAGTACCACTGGCCCATTATAAGTTTGGTCAACGATCGACGAGCCTACCCCTGTAGTGGTAATAGAAACCCCATCAATATGGGTAGGACCTATGATATTTAAGGTAAAAAGAGGACTTGAACCCCCCACATTTCCATTAAACGTTACAGTCCCATCTCCATTCCCAACTGAAATATTCAAGATTTGTGAGGGCGCATCCCCTCTATCAATTGTTCCATTAAAAGTAATAGAACTAGAATCAGTTAAATTAATTGTTCCGAAATCAGTATCATGCTGATCTACAGCAACTAAAGATACAGGCCCATGATAGGTTTGCCCACCCACTGTTGTAATAGAATTTCCTGCAGAGCCTGCAATATTCAGGCCCCCATTCACAATCAATTGACCTAAAGCGTCTGACCCAACCGTTGAACTGAATGTTGTCCCTGCGGTTCCACTTGTGGTCAAAGTTAAAATTTGGCTGCCATTTGCACTATACGGATCAATTGTAGATCCAAATGTTATATTTGCACCCGACAAGGTAATTTCATAATTTCCAATAGCTACGGCATTACCATAATTCTGATCAACGTCTGAACCACTTGCGCCTGACGTAGCAATAGATCTATTAATAATCAAAGATCCATTGGTACCGATAGAATAAATAGGATGGGTCTGTCCAATCGGCGCACTAATGTTTATGAAACTTTCCCCATTTTCAGTAAGCGTTAAACTTCCTACGCCATCAGCAGATCCATTGACGGATCCTGATATAAACTGAATGCCAGAACCGCTATTATCGGTTAAATTAGTATCATCTGTAATAACCAAAGCGCCAGCATAGGTCTGTCCTGCAGTTGTGCTAATGTTGACTCCACTCATAGTCAGGTCCCCAACAGAAACAGCTCCCGTGACAGAAAGGGTCATATTCCCCCATGTAGTTCCATCAGCCGCTGTAACGTTCCCGTTCATTGATGTCAGAGAATGATTATCCCCATTAACGCCTGCACTACCAGAACCATTTCCTAAAAGAATGCTAGATCCATTCGTTTGGAAATACTGATCATACCCTAAAGTCACTGCGTTCTGGTAAATTTGCCCATAGTCAGATCCGTCAAAATTTGAAGAACCAGATGTTTGAACAGTTGGCCAATCCCAGTAGTATTGTTGAATAGCAAAGGTAGATGGACCATTTACTATTAAAGAAGATAATGAGTTGTTCCAAACCCCTACAAGGTCATGAAAAGTTGCCATAGTAGTTGGCACGACCGTAAACTGATAGGTTCCATCAATTTTATTATTGAAGGTAATATTATCGCCCGTCAAAGTGGCATTCGAATTAAGCTGTATCCATCCATTATAGGTTTGATCGCCTGTTGTCGTAATGGTATTAGAATATAAATTGAAGGGGTGATTGCCATTGGTAGTCAAAGAACCCAAGGGATGGGTTGCCCCCACTGTTGCCACTGTTGCATCGCTAAAAAGATTAATCCCATTACCAGAATGTACTTCCAGGGTTAGGGCCACTGGTGGAGAATCTCCATCATTATCAATAGGCGAATGAAATGACAGAAATCCAGCAGGATACTGATAGTCACCATCCGTATTTGTTGAAGTTAATGTGGAATCTCTCACTACACTAATAACTCCATGGTGTTGTCCTCCCCGTGTTGTGATGGTACCACTTAGAAGCCCTGTCGTGGTGGGATCGCTAGAAGTAAAAGTACGTAAATTAGTCAAATCCCCCTGCAAAGTGTATTCGTGAGCCCACTCTCCTCCCTTAAAAGAAAGATCCCCATCCTGCAGATAAAACTGTTGGGCATTAAAGTTGCTAGAACTATCCCCCACCATCGCCGTTTCCCAAACAAGACCATCTAGGGAACCTATAAAGCTTTGCCCCCCATAATAAAAATTCGGAACAAGGGGTTCTCCGTTTGAATTAAATTCCCCCACCATGGGGTTTCCTCCACCTGTTGTGGATAAGAAAACTGCCTTAGGTGGCACGAAATATTGATTCTGTGAAACGGCAAGATTGTCCCCGTCTGCATCTAGAATGGTCGTAGTAATTTGAGGAACAACCAATCCACGACTATAAGTAATAACGGGATACACACGGTCTACTGCAACAGCAACCGGAACCGGAACCCCCGTGTTCACCAGATAGGGATACAGGGAACGCCCATTAGAATAAGAATCATGTCCCCCTTTCCAAGTGGATCTAGTACCCCACTCCCCACCAGAAAAATTGTGGATATCTGACATCTGTGCCGCTGTCAACTTAGTGGCGTTAGGATCTTCTATTAGGGCAAGAGGATCAACATAGAAGTACGCAGAGCCAATGGTTCCAGAATTATTTCCTGCAAAACCATGTAGGTTTTGGGCATTAGTATCCTGCGCTGTCACGGAAATATTTCCAGCAAAATAACTGGTAGAAATAGTATTTCCATTGCTTCCAATAAATCCACCCACATTAAGGGTATCAATAGATCCGTGACTATCATCGCCTCCATTGTCAACGGTCACATTGCTTAGAGAAAAAGAATCAGAAATACTACCGCCATTAATATTAATATCCCCTGCAAATCCACCAATTGAAAGGGTACCTAACGAGGCATCGCCCTGGTTATGAACCTTCACATTGCCTGTGGAGAAACTCTGATCTGCATTTCCTTGATATGCTTCTCCAAAAACACTACCCATCATCACCGTAAGTCCTGTAGCCGCCGCAGTGTTGGTCATGACAACATTTCCATTAACATAACTATTTTGAATGCTACTACGGTACAAATTCCCTACAAGACCACCCACATACATGTTAGAAGCCGATGCATTGGTATTGGTAACATTAATAATGTCGCCACTTGCAATAACAGAACAATTTTTTATAGTGCTGGCGTATAAATTCCCCCCTAAAATTCCCACAGAACTTGGATTTGTAACGGTAATACTGGGATTTTCAAAAATCAGATGATCAAAGTTAGGGCCGTAACCACCGGTCCCTACAAACCCCGCATTGTTAGAGCCGTCTAAACCAGTCACGTTCATATTTTGAATTTTATAGGACCCTCCATTTAAATCATCTCCCGTGATAACCACATATGAAAGATCTAAAGGCGTCCATACCCCTCCATTATAAGCACTTAGATCAATATCTGTCGCCACTGCATAAAAATTATTGGGACTGCCAGTTCCACTTGTCATCGCTGCCAGCTGCGCTGCCGTATAAATATTGGTATAAGCTTGGTATTGGGATCCAACCGTCACATAATCTGAAATATCCTGACCATTAGCCGTAAATGTTTTAATGAATCCCCCATTCCCAAAATAAATACTGCCGGGATCTCCATCATCATAACCAGCGCCAAATTCTATAGAATTATAAGCAAGATGCACTTCTCCGCTCCGATGACCCCTTAAATTAAGAGTCCCACTGCTATAGTTTGTGATGGGCGCATTGATAGTGATTTTTTCTGCAATAAAAGAAAGGGTTTTAGCTCCCCAATCCCCAATAGAGGCATTGATGGTGATGGATTCATTCGCTGATAAATCAGAACCTATCCCCGTCGACAAGGTTAAATCTCCCAGTTGCAGCTGATCATAAACCCAACCAGAAGAATAAATATTGGATCCCCCCGTATCATCCTGAATAAAAATACTAATAGGATCCAAATAGAACTGCCCTGCCGACTTTGAACCAACCCCAGACGATACATCCCCATGCCCTAATAATTCCACATTTTTACTAGATGTTTCAATGAAACCACCCTTACCGCCTTCAGACCGAGCCGCCAAACTATAGGAATGATCTCCCTTTTCTAAAAGAACACTTTCCCGACCATAGGTAACAATGTGACCGCCGTCTTTTTCTGTACCAGATGCATCAATCAGGGCTTTTTTTCCAAGAATCACATCATCTGTATGGCTGGTTTTAACCCGACCTTCATTACGCCCAGGCGCTGGGCTATCATACTCATGTATCCCCAGAAGAACCTCACCGCCCTCCTTACCGCTAGCATTAATCACAGAGTCCTGCTCAACGCCCATAGAAATTTTCTTACCCTGTAAGACAACCTGGCCGCCCTTTTCCGTGCCCGATGCATCCAACTTACCTTCCATACTTAACTGGCCGCTTTCACCACCATCCAAGAAAATTTTTCCGCCTTCTCCCTCAACCAGACCCGTGGCCTTAAGTTCTCCATCAATGCGAATGGCATGATCCAGAACTTTTTCAACAGCCCCTACCGTCATCACAATTTCTTTACCTTCGATCTTAGACCCCTTGGTCGCGCTGATTTTTGCGCCCTTGGCCGTACCGTCCACCGTGAATTGAATGCGCTTATCCCGGTTAAAGGCCACCCGCACTTTTTCACCGCCAGAGGCCACTTCAATCGTACTCAATTCCCCTAAAATATGTCCCTTGTTAGTGAAATAGGGCGCAATGATACCCATCAGACCACCCTGCTCGGCCGTTGGCCCCCGAACCGTTACCTTACCCTCAACAGAAATCTCCCCATCAATACCGTGCACGGGCTCGAACAGCATTTCTCCCCGTTTATCAAAAGCTTCCTGATTCAACCGATAGGTGCTGGCCACCACGTGTCCGTCAATCACAGCGCCATCGTGATACACCATACCGTAGGGGTTGGTGATATAGACCAGCCCCTGATTCACATCAATCCGCCCCGCAATATGTGACATTTTTTGTTCTAAAACTTCGTTGACCGTCACGGCCTGTGGGCTAGGTTGATCGAATCCCACTCGAGCCTGGGCTCCCACATCAAAAGACTTCCAATTAATACGGGTCAGATCTGTATGGGTTTTGACATCCAAATTATTGGGTGAATAAGCAAAGTCTGCTTGCCCGTGGCGAACATCAGCCCCTTGAGGCAACGCATCCGGCGCGGGCGGCGCCAGGGTAATATTAATAACGGGAATAGCCGCCTCTGGCATTGAAGGCGCAACAGCTTCTGGTGCTTTCGGGGTAACGGCAATTTCTGGAGCAGCCGTCTGTGTTGTTCCGTCATTCGCTTGGGGTGTCCCAACCCAAAAGACTAGAGCCACTACCGCCCAGAAAAATCCAAATTTTTTACCCATAAAAGACATATTTTTCTTTTTCTCTAATATTTTAATGTGAGCCCCATTGACACTTTATTCTGTATTCCCTGTGTTGGAGTACTTGTATTAAAGGGCAACTCCAATTCAATATATCCGTCTAAATTTTTCAAAATTCTGCTGCGAAGCCCCAACGCCAATCCTTGAATATGCGATTCAGAGTTTTCATTTGATTGCGGTGATCTGTTATGGATCATCCCATAAGCCCAATAAGTATAAGGTGTTAACGTTTGAGTTTTCAGCAGGTCATAGAACGTATAATTCAATTCCGCTTTGGCTTGGAATCCGCTGTCACCTGTATAAATTGACGCAGGATAAATCCGATCAAAAGTGGCCCCAATACCATAGCGCTGGGATGAAAGCAGCGCACTGCCCGCCAACTGCCCTTGCAAGCTAAGGGCCAGCATCCAAGCGTCAATCAAAGCTTGGTTACGCATCAACAAGAAATTTGTTTTCCAGAATTCCACATTGCCCCCGGGCCTGGTTTTGGATGGATAGTTGTTCGACATAGAGCCCAGCCCCTCAAACCCTTTTGTCAGACCAACACGGATTAAGTTCTGCCCCATATATTTATCGGAAAAGTCATAGTTGATATAAGCTTCAATCATACGCAGGCGATCTTTTTGTTGAGCATTAGTTGCCAACGTATAGTTCTGCATATCAATGGTCTTCAGATTCACTTCCGTTGACAAATTCTCAAAACGGCTTCTAAGCCATGGGAAGCTAACCCCCATCTTACCTTCAGTCATTAGACCTTCTATATGAAGCGGTGCCAAAACGTTTCCAGGGCGCGTCCAAATTCTTTGGGCTTCCATATTCAATTTTAGCCCCTCAGAAAACAAGGGCTGGGAATAATTGGCCTGAACAAACTTCATTTCTTTAAATTCAGTTGCAGCGCCCGCCGTTAAATCAACCTTTTCATTTTGACCCAAAAGATTGTTAAGGCTTAGGCTCGTGTTAGCCTGCCATGGGCCCATATATTTAGTACCATCGTTATTGATTGACGTACTTCCATTGACAGGAGTTTCTGCAATCTCAACAATCATGGTGGCTGCTTCTTCATGGCTATGGGACGCATCAAAGGTTACCGTCGCCACAATGCCGGGCAGATCATTTAGTAAAAGAATATAGCGCTCTAAGGTTTTCTTATTTAAAGGTCGCGATATGGTTACATTGTCCATATAAGACTTGACCTTATCATTAATGACCGAGGCCTCACCTTTATATATAACCTTGTCTACATATCCCTTAGCCACGTGCAAATTCAGAACACCCTTAACGATTTCTTGCTTTGGTAAAGTTGTTTGGGCCAAGAACCATCCTTGATTTCGATAAAAGCGGGTAATTTCCTTAGAAAGAACATCAAGTTCTTTCCAGCTGGTCTTCCGACCCAAAAATTTTTGAGCCATAAGCATAAGATGCGGCTCATCAATATCTTTTCCATCCAAAGTTATTTTCTTTAAAATAAATTTTGCTTCATGAACCGGGGTTTTGTGTTCTTCATGATGATGTCTATGATGTTCGCGCCCATGTTCATGGTGATAAGAAGCATGATGAGATTCTGTCTCATGAGCAGCATGGTGTTTGGGGGCATGATGCTCGTGAAGAGCAGAGTCATGCATATCCGAAAGGATGTCTGAGGACTCGGGTTCAAAATGCTCTTTCCGTTTATAAGCATTAGGTTGCTCTGAAACATAGGAAGGTATCTCTGGGGGATGTTCATCAAATGTTGGCTCGTCTTGCATTTCGGCTAAGATGTCTGGCTCAAGTTCAAGATTCCGTTCTACTTGAGACGGCAAAGCTCCCTCAGGAACATAAGCCCCTACAGACATGCTTATTAGAATAAAAAGCGTCGCAAAAATTATTTGACGTAACAATAAAACCCCCCCGGTTTTTATTTTTTTTTTATATATTAATTTACTGTATCACAGTTTTTACAAAATAAAATGGCAAAGTAGAGAGAATTTATAATTTTTTCTGAGCCTTATTTCGAGAGAGAACATGAAGTACAAAGCAGTTACTTTTAAGGGATGGGGCCTATCTTTAGATATTCTTCACACCTTATATATAGGGGGTATCTTTTTCTAGAAGTTTAGCTATATAGCCACTCACCCTTTCTTAGTCTCATATCTTTGATAGCTATACGCAAAATTGGGACAGCTTGTCTTTTTTTTTTACCTGGTGTATCTTTCTTATTGTTTGTAACTAATCATAAGAGAGGTCCTATGAAAAACTATAACCCCCACATTATCAATCATTCCGCTATTGGCGAAGGCGTTGACCAGGGATTAAGATCCTATATGTTAAAGGTTTACGGATATATGTCCTTTGGCCTTGTGGTAACAGCTTTGCTAGCTTTCGCAGTCACCCAAATACCAGCTCTTCAAAATCTATTGTTTGTTATAAATGCCCAAGGGCATGTAGCGGCTAGCGGTTTTGCTATTATGCTCCTTTTTGCCCAAATCGGTTTGGTTTTGTGGTTATCTATGCGCATTAGTCAAATGGATGCCTCAACGGCTCAGCTTATTTTCTGGTCTTATGCAGCCCTAACCGGTTTAAGTTTGTCGCCCATTTGTTACGTGTATACAGGCGCCAGCATTACCCGCGTATTTAGTATCACAGCCTGTACTTTTGGTGCCATGAGTTTATATGGATATACAACTAAAAAAGATCTATCCTCCTTTGCCTCATTTTTGTTCATGGGTTTGATTGGTATTATTTTGGCATCTGTTGTGAATATTTGGCTAAAAAGCACCATGGTAGAATTTGTTGTGTCTGCCGTAGGCGTGTTAGTTTTTACAGGCCTTACAGCCTATGATACTCAACGTATTAAGGAAATATACTGGGAACAAGACACAACTGAAGTGCATTCAAAGAAAGCCATCATGGGGGCTTTGGCCTTGTACCTTGACTTCATCAACTTGTTTTTGATGCTGCTTCGGTTCTTTGGAAATCGTCGTTCATAAAAAAATTAAAAAAACTGCCTATTGTTTTAACTAAAGATTTCCCCTGGGCTCACTCAGGTTTTAACCCAGGGGCGCATCTATCGTGAAAGGGTCTTAAAATGGAACACATTCTTAATGCATTTCTCATAAAGGGATTTTTAGTGGGGTTTTTTGTGGCAGCTCCTCCTGGGCCTGTGGCCATATTCTGTATTCGACAAACCATGGCTTATGGCCTTATATCTGGCCTAGCTGCTGGTTTAGGAACCACTCTGGCTGATGCTTTTTATAGCTGGGTTGCAGCCATGGGCTCTAATGCCATTAACAGTTGGATGAAAAGCTATGATATCTATTTCTATATTGTCGGGGGTCTTTTTTTGGTCTATCTAGGCGCTAAAATTTTCACAAGCCCCCTTTTAGACAAAAGCAAGCCTCCAAAAGAAAAAAAAGCTATTCACTCTTTCGTAAGCACTCTATTCCTAACCATTGCCAGCCCCATGACGACCTTTCTATTTCTAGGAATGTTTGTCACCTTTGGCGTTTTTGAAACAGCCCTATCTGGTAATCAAATTGGCAACCTAGTTATTGGTGTTTCCGCGGGATCTATGATTTGGTGGACTGTTTTGGCCTTTTTTGTTCACTTTGTTCACACCCGCTTCGATATAGTTATTTTTAGATATATCAACCGTATTGCTGGCACAGGAATTTTAGGGTTTGGAACTTATACCGTTGGAAAGGCTCTTTACAAGCTAATAGGCTAACTGCCTTAGCTTCTGCTTTTCAAGCTCTGATTCTGGAAATGGTCGTTGACTTTGGTTTGTAAGGTACGGTACCCTTAGAAAAATATAAAAGACAGGGAAGATAACCATGCCAAAGGCCGTTCTGCTTAAAAATTATGGAATTCCAAATCTAGCCGTTCCTTCAAAAAAATCGGCGGACCAAAAGAATCTGAGCTTATTTGATTTATCTTCCCACCATCGGGCCAAAACAGCCTTGGATTTTGCAATAAAAATGCGGGATCCGGGATTTAATGTATTTGTAATTGCAGGCAGCAGAACAGGTACCATGGAGGCCACACTCAATTATATAAAATCAAACCTTTCTGACGTTCCCCCCCCTTGTGATCTTGTATATTTGAACAACTTTAAAGAACCCAGCAAGCCCTATTTCTGTAAATTTCCAACAGGAATAGCCAACAAATTTAAAGAAGAACTTGGGCAAACTATTCGAAAAATTAAGGAATCTCTTTTAAAGAATTTTGCAGATCCAGAATTCATTAAGGCCATCAAAAAAGAAGAACAAAGTGTTGAACATATGGTGCAAAAAACCTTAGATAAGGTGCGCCATTTTGCTGTATCCCATCAGTTAGATATTCATCGGGCCAAGGACGAAAGCCTGGTAATCGTTTTCAAAACGGAAAAGGGGTTTACACCTGTTGAAGAGTTACCAGATTCGATGCAAAAGAAGCTTGCTCCCTTGTTGAAAAAAATACATGAAGGTCTAGCCTCTTTAACCCAGATTGCCCTATCAGAGGGGGATAACCTTTCGGAAAGGTTAGACCACCTTAAAAGATCACGAGCAAGCGAAGTTATTAATCCCCATCTGGAAAAACTGGAAAAAGCCTATGCAACAGTAAATGGGATGCAAGAGTGGATTCATGCGATGCAGGAAGATATGCTGAAACATTTGCATCTTTTTTTGAATACCCAGAATGATTTGAAAAAGAAAGATGAGGTTTCTTTAGACAAATGGTATGCCATTCATGTGCTTGTTTCGAACGACGGCATGTCTCACTTGCCCGTGATTTTGGAGCCCAATCCCTCTTACGAAAATTTATTTGGATCCATCAAATATTATACAACGCCTATGGGGGGGTTTGAAACGGATTTCACGATGATCTTTCCTGGATCTCTTCATAAAGCTAACGGGGGAATTTTGGTCTTACGGGGAGAAGAACTTGCCAACAACCCCCAAACCTGGCACTTTTTAAAAGCAGCCTTACGAGACAAAGAAATTCGCATTGAAGAACTCTATCGTGTTGCAGGTGTGCCGCTGTTAGAGGCTCCAGACCCCCAACCCATTCCTTTAGACGTTCAAATTGTTCTGGTGGGCGATCCCAAATGGTACTATTCATTCTTCTTCGCAGATGATGAATTTCAGGATTATTTCAAAATCAAATCAGACATTGATGCCACCATTTCTATTGGACCAAAAAACCTGGAAATAATTTCCTGTTTGCTGCAAGAATATTGCATTAAAGAACTAAAATATGCTGTTGAATCTTCTGCCCTTAAGTATGTCATTAGTTATGGATGCCGTCTGGCTAACCATCGTAAAAAAATTACGGCAGATATATCTGTTTTTAAGGATATTTTAAAAGAAGCGAGCGTTTTCGCAAAAACTGATAGCAAAAAAAGCATCCGACAAGAGGATGTAGTGCATGCCATTGAAGGCCGCCATCGTCGCAATTCGAAATTCCAAGATCTTGAACAGGAATATTTGGAAGAAGATCTGATTATGATTAAAACCCGGGGAATGGCCACGGGGCAAATCAACGGATTGACAGTTCAAAGTATTGGGTCTGAAACTTTTGGAAGCCCCTCTCGCATTACAGCACGCACCTATATGGGTCGTCATGGAGTCATTAATATTGAGCATGCTGTTGATATGGGGGGACCCCTTCAACATAAGGGAGTACTATCTTTAGAAGGGTTTTTGAAGGGTCTTTTGGCAAAGTATTTTCCCATTTCTTTTTCCGCCAATATTACCTTCGAACAAAACTATACGGGGGTAGAGGGAGACAGTGCCTCTATTGCTGAATTATTGGCCATTTTGTCGTCCCTGGGCAATGTTCCCTTGCGACAAGATATCGCCATCACAGGGTCCATGAATCAGTTCGGTTTGGTGCAACCCATTGGGAGTGTCAATGAAAAGGTTGAGGGATTTTATTACGCCTGTAAACGGCAAGGTTTAACGGGTACTCAAGGAGTCATGATTCCCAAGGGCAATGAAACCAATTTAAACCTGTTGCCAGAGGTCTCTAAAGCCATTGACGAGGGCAAGTTTAGTGTATGGAGCTTTGATGATGTCTTTGATGCGGTTGAGTTGTTTACGGGCCTGGAATCCGGCCATCAGATGTTTTTAAAGGAAACTGATAAAACAAAAGAAACAGTTTTTGGAAAAGTTTATGAGCAATTGCGCTTTTACGATACAGAACTCAAAAAAAGACTACTCGATACAGAGATGAATTAAAAATTCTTATCAGAAAACTTTGAAAAGGAGGAAGACTGATTTATTTGATTCATATTTTCTTTTAATGTTTTTAGAAAACAGGATAATTGGTCAATTTTTTTTTGCACAACCACAATGCGATCTTCCGCTTGATTCATAAAAAATTCCAAATTTTTAAAATGGGGACCGTAGGTATCGGTAACCTTTTCTTCAAAGGATAGTGTTGGGCGCCCTGTAGTAGTAATTTCTGATGAGGTTTCCATGTGCAGCCTTCTGTTATAGTTTCCATAATTGATATGTATTTTTTCCATAGTCTCCTTATATAAGATAATTTCCTTGCGATCAACCGAATATTTCTGTTATAGACATGTTTCGTAAATTAAACTTTGAAAATGCACGCTCTTCGTTTATCTTGAAGGAAGAACGTATAACTTGATGATAAAAAATGGATATAGATAAATTAAAAGCTTTTTCTTTAGTGGCCGAATTTGGCGGTTTAAATAAAGCGGCAGAAAATCTTTCTGTAACACCTTCTTGGGTTTCAAAACAGGTTTATGCCCTGCAACGAGAATTAAATTGTGATCTCTTTTTTCAAGGCAAAAGAAAATTTGTTTTGACTGAGGAAGGCAGAACTTTTCTGAAATCAACCAATAAGATTTTAGCTGAACTGCGGAAGGCAGAAGGATTGCTTGAAGCTAATCAGCAATCTATAGCTGGTGAAATCGTTATTTCAACGACCAATGCCATGGCTAATTTATATATGCTTGATGCATTGGCAGGGTTTATAAAAGCTTACCCAGCTGTTCGCCTTACGGTTGTAGGGAGTGATGATGAAACTCATCTCGTTTTTGGCAAGGTTGATGTTGCTGTTCGGCCTTTCATGTCTAGCCACGAGGATTTTGATAAAAAAGACCTTTGGGATTCGCAGATGTATTTATATGCTAGTGAAGACTACATTAAAACTCATGGAGAACCCAAGACCAAAGAAGACCTTGCAAAACATAGAATTATTTCCTATGGACATTATGCGGCGTTTCCTTATAGGGAAATTAACTGGCATCTATCCTTGTTACCTCAAGATTTTCAGCCTTTTTTAAGCATTAATTCAGGTGCTGCCATGTTAAAAGCAGTTGAAAACGGTCTGGGAATTGCCCCTATATCACAAATGGCTCTTCACAGTAAGGTGCCTTTGGTTAAATTATTGCCACAATACCCTGGTCCTTCCGTTAAAGTTTATTTTTACTACCCAGAAGGAATGCGGGATTCGCAAAAAATCAATGAGTTGTACGAATACTTGCGGAAATTCTTTTCTAAAAAATAGTTTATCTTTTTTACAGATCCTTCGGACAAACCTAAGGAAAGCAATAGAGGGGTATCTTTCTCTATAGTCTTTAGCTATATCCTAAGCGCTTTCTGAAACTTTAACATCCAGTTTTTTCATAGGAATTTTCTTTTCATTTAGACATAAAAAGAGCCCCCCCATAACCAGCGCCAGTCCAAACCAGGTCAAGATATGGGGATGAAAATTTTCACATATTTGGGATGCAAAGACGGCAATCACTGGAACGACCAGCCACAAATAAGCAGCTCGACTAGCGCCCTGTTTTGCAACCACTTGAAAGTAAACGATACTTACAAAAGCGGTTGCCACAATTGATACATAAAAAAGAGCCAAAATATAAGATGTATCAAAAGACGTATAAATTTTTCCATGATGTAGAAAGCCTAAAAAGAAACTAAAAATACTTCCATAAAGGGTACCGTAAGCCGTTATCCACAGAATAGGAATTTTCCTAAGAGTAAGTTTTTTGGAAAGTATGGTGCCCGCCGCTGACAAAAAGGTGCTGCAGAAAGCAATAGAAAACCCTGTGAAATAATGACCTGATAAGGAAAAATCTTTTCCATAAAGAGTCAAAAGAACGCCAATAAGACCCAACGTCGCCCCCAAAATATATTGGGGGGTGATCGATTCTCTGAACAATAAGAAGCCCAAAATAGCATTCGGAATGATCATCAACGAAACGGAAACGGCAATCAGCCCTGTGGGAATATATTGTGACGAAATATAGCACAGGATATGATTCAAGCCGAAAAAAAGAATCCCCTGTAATACAAGCAACAGATGATCCGTCCTTGAAATTTTTATAAAGGACCTGTGTTTCACCAAGGCGACCGTAAAAAGAACAAGACTGGCCAGACCGAATCGATAAGATACAGCAAACTCAAAAGGCAAATATTTAAGTTGAACCGGAACAAGAACCCAGGTCGTACCCCCAATAAGCCCAACTAACAAAAATAATGATATCAAGATTCCTCCATATTTTTTTATTTTTTAATCTATTAAAGAAATTTTTTCCTTCGTATCTAGCATCAAATCCTTGGCAAATGGCGTTAAAACCCCATCTCTTTCTATGACTTGCAGACCGTCTGAAAAGCTTTGCTTCCATCCAGCTAGCAACTCTCTTAGATTGTCTTCTCGACCCTTTATTGAGGGGTGCCCACTTTTTATCAGCTTATCAAAGAAATATAGAATTCTAGCCAAAACAAACGTTCCATGATAAACGCCAACTAAAGCCCTTTTGTCATCCCGGAAGTGAATATTATAAAGTTTTTCAAATTTGTTCAAAACAAGGGCGTCATCCCCAACAAAGGAAAATAAATAAAGATGAGCTGCCTCATGCACTGTATCTTCTAAAAATTTTAACCAATCATTGTGGGGTCTAAGCTGGCTGTAATAAATAGATCCATAAAGATCAAAACTGGATCCAGTGCGCATAACTTTTGAATCGAAAATCAAAGCTTCGCTGGCCAAAGAAAAAATCTCCCCATGAAGTTCTGGATCAACATCCTTCAAGACTTGGAAGGCTTTTTCTAATCCTTTTTTTGTGATTTGGTATTGATCTTCTTCACAACGCACAGGCCCTGGGTAGCAGTTTTCCTCAAAGCACACAACCTCAGATAACCAGGTTTTCTGCCTTGTTTCTGTGGGGAAATTCGTGAAAGAGAAGTCTGAAAAAATATAATTTCCTGTGGCAATTTCATCAATAATTTCTTGGACAGTTTGCTTATCATTATTCTGCAAACTATCTAAAAGTTTTTTATTAAGCGCAAATAAATACCCTGAAACATTCGGGGCATTGGAAATTTGATTTATTTTGCTCTGGGCTTTTGTCGGCTCAATTTTGTGATTAACGGATGCAAATTCCAACAGATAGGAAAGACTTCCAGCCAACTTCTTACGAAGGCCCGCCACTAAAAAGTCTGCCCGCTTAGGGCATGGGTAAAAATCTGTTTCAGTTCTCACAAATAATCCTTAAAAAAAGCCCCTCTTGCTTCAGAGGGGCTGCCAAAAAATGGCTTAGTTGTTACCTAAATAATAACTATTTAGGGGAAACGATATTTGTTGTTGGTAGGTCGCTTTTTGAAAATAGAACTTTTGATAGATTAATTGTAGTCATGATATTAGTCTCCTTTTTTTATGTTATTTTTATATAGCTCAGCTACTAAAAAGGAGTATTTCGTCATTCGTCGCGGGTGCAGACAAGCTAACACGCCCGCTTCTTATTCCTTATACCCTTCAAACCAACTTCGCTATAGGATGACTAATTAGACCATTCGAAGCAGATCGTCAAGATAGAAAAAAGAAATTTTTTTCTATTATCGTTTAACAGAATGGAATATCTGGATTCTTTTTAGGTGGAGGAGTTAGATTATCTCCAACGACGACCATACCCCCCCACGCCGGGCTGGACCCAAGCAGCACGAGCACCCCAACCGGGGCGAGCTAGACCAAAACCACCGGGGCGCCATGCGGGACGAGCACCCCAACCGGGGCCAGCTAGACCGGGTCTGAAACCTGTTAAGGCAGAAGCCACAGCAGCTATAGGGTGATTTGCAGCCCAGTAAGGGTGGTTTGCGACAAACCCGCCACCAAAACTTGGACGATAGACGCCAGGAGAATAGGGACGATTCCAACCCATAGGGCGATAACCATAGGCACCAAACCCTGCACCCATCATTGGCTGTTGGTATCCCATTTGCTGCCCATAGGGTGATTGTCCCTGAAACGATTGTTGATTCTGATTATTTGACATCTGTTGAGGATTTCCTCCTTGTTGATAGCTTCCCTGAGACCGCATAGATCCTTGCCCCTGATTCATTTGTGTCTGACCAGAGGGAGCAGCTCCCGTTGGCGTGCCCAATACATCACTGTCTTCGGCTCCTAAATTTGGTGCGCCTGCCCCTGATTCTTCTTCTGTTCCTCCCACATCAGCCTCTGTTGACAAAGCATTTTGAGAAAGGGCCAAAACGAAACCAAGTAGAATAAAAACTATTTTCTTCATGATATTATATCTCCCTGATTATCATGTTATCGTTTACATCACTTTCTCTAAAGGCTTTTGGGCGACTAGAGGGATTGTGGTGATTTATAGAACGATTCTTGGTGCCCAACCACCACCGCCACAGCCCCAACGACCGCAGCGGCCAAATCCGCCACCAAGTCCAGGTCTGCCAACAAAATATCCGCCCCTTCCCCAGCCATTGCGATACCCATGCCAATAGGAAAAAGACTCTTGTGTTGCAGCAACCATTGCAAGAAACCCGATTAGAATAAAAATATATTTTTTCATGATAAATCCTCCCTGTTCTTATTACTATGACATCATCTTTAATTTGATTTCAAGTTGTTTTTTTAACTTTCCCCACTTATAGTGAAAATATGAAATCTACTGGAGAAATTTTTCGTGTTCTGCAAATCATCCCAAGGCTTGATATGGGCGGGGCAGAACGCGGCACCATTGAACTGGCTGCGTATCTAAACAAAAAGAATGTGGGCTCTTTTGTTGTGTCTGCTGGGGGAAATCTGGTTCCTTTGCTGATAAAACAAGGTACCGTTCATCAGTCTATTCCCGTTGATTCAAAGAATCCCCTTGTTATATTTTTGAATATTTTTAGACTGCGCAAATTTATTAGAACCCACAATATTGACTTGGTGGATGTACGTAGCCGTGCGCCGGCTTGGAGCACCTATTTCGCCATTCGTAAAACGAAGGCCAAGATGATTGCCACTTTTCATGGGCTCTATAGTCATCAGAATTTTCTAAAGAAATTTTATAATAAAATTATGACCAAGGGGTCTTTGATTGTTGCGGTTTCTCATTTTATTAGCGCGCACATAAAAGAAATTTACAAAATTCATCCTAAAAAAATCGTCCTGATTCCCCGAGGCGTTGATTTGACTATCTTTGCCCCCGATAAAGTTCCTCAACGACGTTTAGAAGCCTTGATTCAGAATCTGCAAATTCCAGAAGATCAATTTGTTATTTTTGTGCCTGGTCGGTTGTCGCGCCCCAAAGGTCATGAGGTTTTGCTAGAAGCCTTGTCTTACCTTAAAAACAAAGAATATATTTGTCTGTTTGTTGGTAAAAGCAAAAATGAATCTTACAGAAAAGAACTGGAAGAGCAGGCGGAAATTTATGGCATCCGGGATAAGTTGTTTATTAAGGAAAATTGTTTAGATATGCCCGCCCTATATAAGCTGGCAACTGTTACGGTTAGCCCCTCAACTTGGCCAGAATCCTTTGGCCGCACTATGGCAGAAGCGGGCGCTATGGGGTGCCCCGTTATTGCCAGCAACCAAGGGGGCGTGAAAGAAATTGTGATCCACGGGGAAACAGGGTACTTGTTTCCAACGGAAGATACCCGGGTTTTGGCCGAATACATTGATAAAATTCTGGGCCTGACCAAGGCAGAGCGAGAATCCATGGGCCGTAAATCCATTGAACATATTCAGAAAAAGTTTTCAAACAAGCAAATGTTTGATAAGACACTGCAGGCTTATAAGAACGCTTTGGCTTAAAACCTAGCCCTTTTGGCCGACTCCTTCGCGAAAATACCCCACTCCCGTCAGCTCTGATACCCAAAGTGCGGAGAGGACCCATCCCATAATTTCTTTCCTCTGGCCCCCTTTTTTTGCTTTCCTCGAGCCCTCTTTTTTTTGCTTTCCTCGGGTTCTTTTTTTTGAATTCCTCTGGCTTGACCCGAGGACCCACGCCTTACTTCTTTCGGTAACCCAAGGGGCGCGTTCCGCACCCGAGGGAATCAATTGGGGGGCATTTCGCGAAGCAATCGGGCAAAAATCTAGGTTTTTAGTCTGATGGCTTCCCGGGCTAACTCATCCACTCGTTCATTTTCAGCATGGCCTGAATGGCCCCGCACCCAATGCCAATGGATCTTAAATTTCTGATTCAGGGTGTCCAAAATTTCCCATAAATCTTGATTCTTAACAGGCTTGTTACTGGCCGTTTTCCAACCGCGTTTTTTCCACTGAATTAGCCACTCTGTAATACCTTTGCGCAAATATTCGCTATCCGTATACAGATGAATTTCCAAACCTTTTGTAACAGATTCCAAAGCCTTCAGGGCGGCCATCAACTCCATACGATTATTAGTGGTTTCTGGTTCAAATCCAGATAAGGTTTTTTCGTGCCCCTTATACCGCAACAAGGCGCCCCAACCCCCCGGTCCAGGATTCCCCTGGCAGGCGCCATCCGTATAAATTTCGATATGATCCTTCACCCAACCCCCGTTGATCCAAAGCCTCCTGCGGATCTTTCTGTTATTTCTTCAAAATCAGATACTATTGACCATTCACATTGGGTGACCGGGGCGATCAACATTTGGGCTACTCGCATGCCGTGGGTTACTGTAAAAACCTCAGACCCCAAGTTCATTAAAAGCACCTTAATTTCACCCCGATAATCTGCATCAATGGTGCCCGGCGCATTCAGCACGATGACCCCGTTGTTAAAAGCTAGGCCAGATCTAGATCTAATCTGGGCTTCAAACCCCTGGGGTAAGGCCATGGCAAACCCACAAGGCACAAGGACACGAGCCATAGGGGCCAAGATGATATCTTCTGCTCCGATAGCAGCCCGCAGATCCATCCCCGCACTTAGGGACGTTGCATAAGTGGGCAGATCCAGACCTTGTCCATGATCCAATATTTTAAGAGAAATTGTTAAAAGGTTTGTTATTTTTTCCATCCTTCGTGAATTGCCACGATTCCTTGTGTTAAATTTTTATAGGTCACATGGGAAAAACCAACTTGTTCTAAAAGTTCTTTCAATTGGTCTTGGTTCATAAACATATCAATGCTTTCCACAAGATAATCATAAGCTTCCTTGTCTTTCGCAACCCATTTGCCTAATTGTGGAATAACAGAAAATGAATAAAAATTATAGAAAGATTTTAGGTTAGAATTCACTTTGCTGAATTCCAAACATAAAAAACATCCACCCGGTTTTAAAACCCTATAAATTTCTTCGAGTGCCCGTTTTTTTTTCGTCACGTTTCTAAGGCTAAAAGCCATGGTACACACGTCCATGCTTCCATCATCAAAAGGCAGATTTTCAGCAGATCCCTCAACCCATTCAATGCCTTGAAACAGGTTTTTGTCATAGGACTTTTCTTGCCCCTGTTCCATCATTTCTTTGCTGGGGTCACACAAGGTAATGTGGGGGCGTAAATGCCCATATTTTTTAACAATACCTAAGGAAATATCCCCAGTTCCGCCACCTAGATCTAAAACTTTCATATGGGGTTTTGCCGGTATTTTAGCCAAAAATTCTCTTTTCCAAAAACGATGAAGACCCAAGCTCATCAGATCATTCATAAAGTCATAGCGGGACGCCACACTTTTGAAGACATCTTTTACCCGACCTGCTTTTTCTAAAAGGGAAACCTTGTCAAACCCGAAATCCGTAAATTTTTCACTCATATTAAGACTCTATCGACCGGTCTTTTTCCTGGCAATAAAATTCTTGTGATTTATTCAAGAAGACGGTAACCTTCTAGGAAATTCTAGTGGGCAAAATGAATCGTACAATTCTATTTTTTATTTTCGTATTGGCAGTAAATTTGTCAGCCAAAACAACCTTCGTTTCTGGCACAGAAGATCTACCCTTAATGCCAGGGTTGCAGGCCATATCAGACACTGTGATCTTTGATAAGCCAGATGGCCGGGTGATTACGAATGAATTTACAGCCAGCATCTCTCCAAAAGAAATTTCTGCCTTTTACAAAAATGTTTTGCCAAATTTGGGCTGGACTTGTTCTCAAGATAATCCCACTTCTCTTATTTTTGTGCGGGACAGAGATCAGCTTACAATTCAGTATAGAGTTGGAACAAAGGCAACAACTGTAACCATAGAAATAACGCCCGTGAATTCAAAATGAGCCCAGAATCGGAAAACCCCCATCTTTTAATTATTGATGATGACGAACGACTTCGGAGTCTTCTTTCAAAATATTTAAAAGAGCACCATTTTCAAGTTTCTACTGCATCTTCTGCGCCAGATGCTCGCCAGATTTTAAAAAGTTTGCAATTTTCTTTGTTAATTGTTGATGTGATGATGCCGGAAGAAACGGGCTTAGAATTTACAAAAAACCTTCGAGAAGAAGGAACCCAGATCCCTATTCTTCTGCTAACAGCCCGAGGCGAAGTGGAAGATCGTATCTTGGGTCTGGAATCGGGCGCAGATGATTATTTGCCCAAGCCCTTTGAGCCGAAAGAACTTTTATTGCGTATTCAGGGTCTTTTGAAACGGGCTCGTCAGACGGCCCCAACCTTTATGAAAGAAGATGTTCAGATCGGCCCTTTTCATTTTAACAAGTCAAAAGGTCAACTTAGAAAAGGCACTGAAATTATTGTCTTAACTCAAGCAGAAGCTGAACTTTTGAAAATATTTGTACACAATATAGGGCAATATTTAAGTCGAGAATTTTTGTCAGAGACCTTGAACTTACATGGCAATAGCCGAACCATTGATGTGCAAATTACTCGCTTGCGCAAAAAAATAGAAGATGATTCTAAGAATCCAAAATTGCTGCAAACCATAAGAAACAAGGGGTATGTCTTATGGGGTTATTAAGAAAGAAATTGAGATTCGATCTGTCTCTTAAAACATTGCTTCCCAAGGGACTGTTTCGCAGAACTTTGTTAATTGTAGGAACGCCTCTTGTTCTAGTGCAGATCATTTTTTCTGTTGTTTTTTTAGACCGCCATTTGGATTCTGTTACCCGCACCATGGCTGATAATTTAACTATGGCCATTAAGACTATTGCCGAATTTTATCCTAATAATAAAACAGATGCTTTGTTAATGGCCGATGATTGGGGCTTTAAAGTTACAGTGTTTTCTAATCAGTCTTTGGACAGCATAAAATCTGGAAAATTTCATGCTTGGGAAGATCGGTTTCTAAACAGATCCTTACGGGTGAATGTTCCCTTTCACTATAAAATGAAGTCCTTCCCCAACCATTTAGAAGTTTTTATCCAGATTGACAAAGAGGTCCTAAGTCTTTCTTTTCAGCGCAAAAGATTGATGAGCCGCACAACAGTTTTAGTTCTGTTATGGGCCTTTGGGGCCAGCCTTTTATTTTTAATTATCGCCATGATTTTTATGAAAAATCAGGTCAGGCCTTTGGAACAACTTGCCATTGCCACTGAAAATTTTGGTAAAGGACTAGATGGTGGAAAGTTTAAGGTGTATGGCGCAACAGAAGTAAGGCGCGTTGCGAAAGCCTTTAACGGGATGAAGGAACGTATTCGCCGCCAGATTGACCAACGAACGGAAATGTTGGCGGGAATTTCCCATGATCTTAGAACACCCCTAACACGGATGAAGTTAGAGCTAGAAATGCTGCCAGATTCAGAAGCTGTCGGTAATTTGAAAAATGATGTCCATCAGATGGAATTTTTGGTGAATGAGTATTTGGCTTTCGTGAAAGGAAGCTACACGGAACAGCCCGAACCCGCGTCTATTGCAGAGCTTATTCAAGAGGTTGTGGATGGATTCAAAAAAGAAGCTTTGAAAATATCTTGTGATATTCCCCATGATTTTGTGATGCCTATTCGAAAAATGGCTTTTAAACGGGCTCTGCAGAATTTGCTTTCAAATGCGAATCGGTATGCAAAAAAAGTGTTCATAAAAATCTATGAACGCCACCAAAATCTTTGGATTGTTATTGACGACGACGGACAGGGAATACCAACGAAAAAAAGGCAGGAAGTGTTCCGCCCTTTCTTTAGGTTAGAGGGATCCAGAAACACAAAAACGGGGGGTGTGGGGTTAGGTCTAAGCATTACTCAAGATGTTATCCATCACCATGGGGGTAAGATTGATCTAGGGACTTCACCTCAGGGTGGTTTGCGCGTTGTGATTAAGCTGCCGCTATAACCTAGTCACCCATCATCTTTTTAACTTTCTTGAAAAAGTTAAAAGAATCCGGTTGGTTTTTATCAGTTTCCGATGTTTTTTCAAAAGCTTCTAGGGCTTCTTTTTGTGACTTGCCCAAGTTCTTAGGAATTTCAATCTTGGCTTCTACATACATATCCCCTCGGCTAGATCGCCGATAGATGCTCATTCCCTTACCCTTTAGACGGAATCTATCCCCTGGTTGAGTACCCGCAGGAATTGTCAAGGTAACACGTCCCCCATCAATGGTTGGCAGTTCAATAGAGCCACCCAAAGCAGCAGTTACCATAGAAATAGGGGTCTTACAAATAAGATCTGCTCCAGATCTTTGAAAAAGCTCATGACTTTTAATATGGATAAAGGCATACAAGTCCCCAGACTGCGCCCCTCGCATGCCCGCATCGCCCTGGCCAGAAAGTCTAATTTGTACGCCATCTTCAATACCTGCTGGAATTTTTATATCTAAGGTTTTAGAGGATTTGGTAGCTCCCTGTCCATGGCAAGTTTTACAAGGATCCTTGATCATCTTTCCCATGCCTTGACAGGTTGAACAGGTGCGTTCCACCAAAAAGAATCCCTGTTGCATCCGAAGGCGACCGGACCCATGACAGGTCTTACAAGAAACGGCTGAGCTACCCTTGGCAGCACCACTCCCTGAGCAAGTCTCACAAGGATTCATTTTCCGTAAGGTCACTTGTTTTTCGGTGCCGTGAAAGGCGTCTCTTAAGCTAATTTCCAAGTCATAGCGTAAATCGTTTCCGCGTAAAGATTCTTGAGTAGAAGACTGTCTCCCCCCAGTAAACTCATTAAACATATTTTCAAAAATATCTGAATAGCCCCCAAATCCAGACTGGTTAAAATCAAAGCCTCCAGCCCCGCCGCTTGGCCCTCCCTGACCACCCTGAAAAGCCGCGTGGCCATACTGGTCATAGGCTGCTTTCTTTTGGGGGTCGCTTAGGACTTCATAAGCTTCACTTAGTTCCTTGAATTTTTCTTCGGCTTGTTTGTTTCCGGGGTTTTTATCTGGGTGAAATTCCATAGCTTTTTTGCGATAAGAGCTTTTCAGTTCCTGTGCCGTTGCATTTCGGCTAACGCCTAAAATTTCATAATAATCTCGTGCCATGGTTATCTCATTCTATTTCCGTCATCCCGAGGAGGTCGCAAGACCGACGTGGGGATCCAGCTTCTTTTTAGACATGGCACTACACCACAGTTGTCCACAAGAGCTGGATTGCTTCGTCGGGACTACGCTCCATCCTCGCAAGGACTAAACTCTGTTACTCAGAATCTTTCTCGGTAAATTCGCCGTCCATAACCGTACCCTCTTCAGCAGGTTTGGGCTCTGCAGCTTCTTTACCTTCTTTTTCTTGCATCTGCTTGTACACAGCTTCGCCTAGCTTCATAGAAACCTGAACCAAGGCTTGTGTCTTCGCCTGAATAGCCTCTACATCTTCACCATTCAAAATTTCCTTCAGATCTACCAAAGCAGCTTCAATAGCTGTCTTTTCAGCAGCGTCTATCTTGTCACCATGCTCAGCCAATTGCTTTTCTGTGGAATGAACCAAAGCGTCAGCATTGTTTTTGGCTTCTACCACTTCTCGGCGTTTTTTATCAGCATCCGCGTTGGCTTCTGCATCCTTGACCATTTTTTCAATGTCGGCATCAGACAAGCCGCCAGACGCCTGAATGCGGATCTGTTGCTCTTTTCCTGTTGCCTTATCTTTTGCAGAAACATTCACAATACCGTTGGCATCAATATCAAAAGCCACTTCAATTTGCGGCATTCCGCGCGGTGCTGATGGAATGTTTTCCAAATTAAACTGCCCCAACATTTTGTTGTCAGCAGCCATTTCTCGTTCTCCTTGGAACACGCGAATAGTTACGGCTGTTTGGTTATCTTCCGCCGTTGAAAAGACCTGACTTTTCTTTGTCGGAATTGTCGTATTTCGTTCAATCAGCTTTGTGAAAACACCGCCCAAAGTTTCGATTCCCAAAGAAAGAGGCGTCACATCAAGCAACAGAACGTCTTTTACGTCTCCCTGCAAAACACCCCCTTGAATAGCAGCACCCATGGCCACCACTTCATCTGGGTTCACACCACGATGAGGGTCTTTTCCAAAAAACTCTTTAACCGTTTCGATGATTTTTGGCATACGGGTCATTCCTCCTACCAAAATAACTTCTTCGATTTCAGAGGTCTTAATGCCTGCATCCTTCAAAGCCTTTTTACAAGGTTCAAGAGTCCGTTCAACTAGGTCGGCCACCAAAGATTCTAACTTAGCGCGCGTCAACTTAACGTTTAAGTGCTTTGGACCACTGGCATCGGCCGTGATAAAGGGCAAGTTAATGTCGGTTTGCATGCTGCTAGAAAGCTCAATCTTTGCTTTTTCAGCCCCTTCTTTCAGGCGTTGTAAGGCCATCCGATCGTTACGTAAATCAATTCCTTGTTCTTTTTTGAATTCAGCCACAAGATATTCAATAATCCGTCCGTCAAAGTCTTCACCTCCCAGGAACGTATCCCCGTTGGTTGACTTCACTTCGAAAACACCATCGCCAATTTCCAAAACTGAAACGTCGAAAGTACCTCCACCCAAGTCATAGACCACAATCATGCCTGATTGCTTTTTATCTAGTCCATAGGCCAAGGCAGCTGCTGTTGGTTCGTTAATAATACGCAACACTTCAAGACCTGCGATTTTACCTGCATCCTTTGTAGCTTGACGTTGGGCGTCATTAAAGTAAGCAGGCACTGTAATAACCGCCTGTGTTACAGAAGTACCCAAATAATTCTCAGCTGTTTCCTTCATCTTTTGCAAAATCAGCGCACTGATTTCACTGGGGCTATGCTTCTTACCATCAACTTCAACCCAAGCGTCTCCATTCGGACCCGCAACAATCTTATAAGGAACCAAGCTTTTGTCCTTTTGAATAATCGGGTCATCAAAACGGCGCCCGATCAACCGCTTGATTGCAAAGAAAGTATTTTCATGGTTTGTGACAGCTTGTCTTTTGGCCGATTGCCCTACCAACTTTTCATCATCTTTTGCAAAGGCCACCATAGAAGGGGTTGTTCGCATTCCTTCGGCATTCTCAATAACTTTTGGTGCCTTACCATCCATGATAGCAACACAAGAGTTTGTAGTACCTAAGTCAATTCCAATTACTTTACTCATTTTTTCACCTCGTTCAAAATTTAACGTTCTTTCCTATATATAAGCAAAAAGTTAGCACTCTTCAAGTCCAAGTGCTAATTTTTTTCTTCCTATCGTTTTTTTCCTAGGAAAAAGCAGGTATTCCTGCCTGCCACCTGTGCTTTTTCCTGAAACCGGGTTGTGACCCAAAGAGAGTCTATTTCGCTTGTTTCCTGCACCGTAAAGGCTGGGTGAGCCTCAAGATGCTCTCGAATCCATGCGGCGTAATCTGTGTGATCTGTTGCCACAATCAGATCTCCTTTTGGTTTTAGCTTTAAGGCAATCAAGTCCAAATTCTCTTTAGAAATAAACCGCCGCTTATAATGCCGCTTTTTAGGCCATGGGTCTGGAAAAAGAACAAAAACCTTAGAGAGCATTCCATCGGGCAAAGCCCGCAGCAACAGGGACGCATCATCTTTGAATACCCGAACATTGCTAAGCCCCTTTTGTTCCATTTTCAGTTCCAAGGCAACAATCCCATTCAGAAAGGGCTCACACCCCAGGAACAAAGTTCTGGGATGGTGCTCTGCCTGCATGGCCAGATGGTCGCCCGTTCCAAACCCAATCTCCATTTGGATATCCTCATAGGATTCCGTATCTTTCAAAACAAAGGGTTCTTCCCCCAGTTTAATTTCAAAGGTATTTAAAAAACGACTCAGCCGTTCCTTTTGGTTTTCTGTTAGGCGGCGGCCTATCCTGCGACCATAAATCATGATAACCCTCGCGGTAAATATCCATCCAGAACGCCTGTGGTGTTCAGAGGCAATGTTTTTATTAGGCGACCACAAGGATCAATAATGGCAGAGATGCCCGTGTTAGCCACGCGGATCAGGGGGATGCTCTCTTCAATAGCCCGAACCTGAGCAATTTTCAAATGCTGTCTGGGCCCCGCCGTATCCCCAAACCAGGCATCATTGGTGACACTCAAAAGCCAGTCGGGCTTATGGGTAGGATCCACCACCTGCCCTGGAAATACAACCTCATAACAAATAAGGGGGCTGAAAGGGGGAATATTGTTAATAGCTAAAGTTCTGGGCCCCGGTCCTTCGGCAAAATCACCCAACCCCGCCGTAATAATCCGCAGATGATTTTTAGGAAACACCATTTCTAAATACCGTCGCAGGGGAATGTACTCCCCAAAAGGTACCAGATGGTGTTTGTCATAGGTGGCCAAAATATCGCCCCCACTGCTTAGCGCAAAAACACTGTTAAAGCCCTGCCTCCCCGCGTAACGCATAGCCCCTGTAACCAAGGTGCTTCCCGATGGCAAAGAGGCTGCCACCTTAAAGCAGAAATGACTATCTTTTTCCAGATCAAACCCAAAGGCCGCTTCAGGCCATATGACCACTTGAATGGGCTGAGCGGCAGGCCTCTCCACAAGATTTAAAATCTTGCGTAGATTAGACTCCTGCAACCCATACTCCCACTTAAAAACCTGGGGGATATTGGGTTGAACTAAACGAACAGAAACACCTGTAAATTGCGTGGGATTTTTTTCAAGTCGGTAATATCCCCAACTGTAAATCCCCCCCCATAGAGCCAGAATAACCCATGGCCATGGAGACCGATAATTTTGCAGCCAAAGATAAGGGGCCCCCAACACCAGAATAGAAAAAAAGCTCACCCCATAGACAGAGCCAACGCTTGCAAACTGCAACATAGGAAGACTATCCCAAGAGTACCCAATCAAGGCCCAAGGGAAGCCCGTAAAGATAAAGGAGGAAACAAATTCAGCCACCACCCAAAAGACGGCAAAAAGAAAAAGTTTTAAAACGGGGGATCTTCTGCGCCAAGGCACCAAAAAGCTGACGACCGTATAAATGGCTGCCAGGGCTGCGGGGATACCGGCAAAACAGAAAGGAACCAGCCACCAAAAACTCTCAATTTCAACAAATAGAGCGCTCGGAATCCAATACAGGGGCATCATAAAAAAAGCCCATAGGAACAAAAAAGTACACAGCAGAGGATTCTGGTGGGTTTCGTTATTTTTCAAAAACCAGACAATGGCCACACTTGAAAAAATAAAGTCAAAAATCGACCCAGAAAAAATAGCCCCCCCCATCAACCCATTAATAAAACTTGAAAGATAAGGGTGCCTATTAATCCAATTAAGAATTTTCAAAGTATTCTGAAGACTGTTGTGTAGGTTGCGTTTCATCACTCTTTCCAAATACCACAAAAACACTTATGATGTGAACCATTAAAAAAGGGATTTTTATGAAACTATCGACTTATTTTTTGCCGACTTTGAAGGAAACGCCTGCTGAAGCACAAATTGTTTCTCATCGCCTGATGCTGCGGGCAGGGCTGATTTGCCAAGAAACATCGGGGATTTATTCCTGGCTTCCCCTGGGGTTGCGTGTTCTGAAAAAAATTGAACAGATCGTTCGGGAAGAACAAGATAAGGCCGGTTGCCAAGAAATTTTGATGCCCATTTTGCAAACGGCAGATCTGTGGCAAGAAAGTGGCCGTTATGACGACTATGGCCAAGAAATGTTACGAGTGCAAGATCGTCACAAGCGCAACCTATTGTTTGGGCCCACAGCAGAAGAAGTGGTGACTGATATTTTTCGCCGCCATGTAAAAAGCTATAAGGATTTGCCTAAATGTCTTTACCAAATTCAGTGGAAGTTTAGGGATGAAATTCGCCCACGATTTGGCGTGATGCGCGGGCGGGAATTCTTCATGAAGGATGCTTATTCTTTTGATATTGATAAAGAAGGGGCGCTTGAAACTTACCGGCAAATGATGCTGACTTATCTGAAAACATTCCAACGGATGGGATTGGCTGTTGTTCCCGTAAAAGCAGATACGGGGGCCATTGGGGGTGATCTAAGTCATGAATTTCATGTGCTAGCCCAAACAGGGGAAAGCGCTGTTTACTATGACAAAAAGTTTGATGAGATGCGTCAAAACATTGATACCATTGACGTGAATAAAATCATGAAAATGTACGCCATGGCTGATGATCTGCATAAGCCCGCGGAATGCCCTTTGGCAGAAAAAGATCTGTGTCAAGCCCGTGGCATTGAAGTGGGGCATATTTTCAATTTTGGCACCAAGTATTCGGCAGCCATGAAAGCCCAAGTTATGGGGCCTGATGGAGGTATGGTTTTGCCAGAAATGGGATCTTATGGCATTGGGGTCAGCCGATTGGTTGGGGCCTTGATTGAAGCGAATCATGACGACAAGGGAATCATTTGGCCCGAGGCTGTCAGCCCCTTTGATTTGGGACTGTTGAACCTAAGAGCCTCTGATCCAGCTACAACTGCTATGTGTGACCACCTTTATGAACAGCTGACCAAAAAAGGGATTTCTGTACTCTATGACGACAGAGATGAAGGGGCCGGCATCAAATTTTCAACCATGGATTTAATTGGTCTTCCTAGGCAAATTTTGGTAGGACCTAAGGGGTTAAAAGATAACCTGGTAGAACTTAAAAACCGTCGCACAGGTGCCATCGAACATCTAAGCCCTGAAAGCTTAGTTGAGGGCATGTAACAAATTTTCCCTGGGCTTGGATTTCAATTCGCGAAGATGAAGGGTTTTATGCTTCCCCGGTAGCCTCTGCCCTTTTTACTATTGGTTTGGGGCTGAAGTATCTAAGACCTAAAATTTTCTACCAAGTCGAGAAATAGTATTCCGACCTCCTATTGTTTAGATTTTGTGCCTATCGACTTATACTCAGTCGTGCTGATGACCAAATGATCAAGAACTTCTATCCCTAACTTTGCCCCAACCTCAGCAATAAATTCCGTCAGATCAATATCAAAGTCAGATGGTGTACAATCTCCGCTAGGGTGATTATGAATAAGCAATAAATAAGAAGCCCCATAATCCAAGGCTTTTTTGATAAGCTCCCGTGGGTAAACCATGGTATGATCAACAGTCCCCTTTTGGTGGATTTCGTCTGCGATGAATTGTTTCTTTTTGTCTAAATAAAACACATGAAACTGTTCAACATTAGTATCCAAAATGCGCAATCTACAATACCTTACTAACTGATCTATATCTGACAGAATGGATCGTTTGTTAATATCCGCCAAAGCAAGGCGCTGACTTAAAGCATGGATCATCTTGAAATAAGCGGCTGAGGTTTCTCCAAACCCTTTGCATTCCATCAAGCTTTCTGAACTCGCCTGAAACATACTCTGCAAACTGCCAAATTTTTTTAACAAATCCTTGGCAATTGGTTTTACGTCCCCTCTGGGATGACTTAAAAACAAAAGCATTTCCAGCAACTCATAATCTGCAAAAGATTCTTCTCCCGTCGTTAAAAGACGCTCTCTAAGACGTTGACGATGGCCATAGCGATAATCTTGAGGAGTCATTTATTCATTTTATTTGTAGGGTGGATAAGCATACCCTTTTTGAGAAAGGGTGAAAATCTCAACCCCTGTTTCCGTAATCCCGACAGTGTGTTCAAACTGGGCTGATAAAGACTTGTCCTTGGTAACCGCCGTCCACCCATCTTGCAAAATTTTGACTTCATAACGACCAGCGTTAATCATAGGTTCAACGGTCATAAACATCCCAGTCTCTAACGTATCCCCTGTTCCTTTTCTGCCGAAGTGAAGGACATCTGGCGCATCATGAAATTTTTTGCCAATACCATGACCACAAAAATCCCTAACAACGGAATACCCTTTCTTTTCAGCGTAGGATTGAATGGCATGACCAATGTCCCCAAGTTGGGCACCAGGCCCCATCACTTCAATTCCCCGCATCATAGCTTCATAAGTGGTTTCCACCAGTTTTTGGGCTTTTAGGCTAGGTTTTCCAATATAGAACATACGGTTTGTATCCCCATGCCATCCATCTAAAATAACAGTTACATCAATGTTTAAAATATCCCCATCATACAAGGTTTTCGGGCCAGGAATGCCATGACAAACCACGTGATTGACTGATGTACAAATAGATTTTGGAAAACCGCGATAATTTAAAGGCGCAGGAATCGCCCCATGTTCAAGAATAAAATTATGACAAAGGGTATCCAAGTGGTCTGTTGTAACCCCAATTTGCACGTGAGAAGTGATAAAATCCAGCACTTCCGCCGCCAATTTTCCAGCCTTACGCATAGAAATAAAATCTGTTGAGGCATGTATCGGAATCTGCGATTGTGAGTTACGGTATGTCATTAAAATTTCAGATCTAAAGGTATGGGTTTGTGAATACGAATTGCATTTTCTGCAACTATACAGCTGTAAGCCAAAACTTCAACCCCTTTTTCCATGGCTTCCAGAAAAGCTTTGGCATAGATGGGGTCTATATCTGACCCGATTGAAAACGAGTCACAATCCTCCCGCTGAACAACATATAGCATAACCGCCCGATTATTTTCCGCCACCACATTCATTAGTTCACGCAGGTGCTTTGTTCCCCGTTCAGTCACAGAATCTGGAAAGAGAGCGCGTCCATTTTCTTTCAAGGTTACGTTTTTAACTTCAACATAGGCTTTGGGAAGATCTTCCCCCGATAACAAAAGATCAATTCGGGAATTTTGTCCGTATTTAACCTCTTCCTTTATAAATTCATAGGCAATAAGGGAATGAATCGTGCCTTCATGCAGGGCCTCATGAACCAAGGCATTGGGACGATGCGTGTTAACCCCCACAAGGGCGCCCTCTACCTGAATAATTTCAAGAGTATATTTCAACCGGCGGGTAGGGGAAAATTGTTCACTAATCCAGACGGGATTGCCTGGTTCTACAAGCCCCTTCATAGAGCCTGGATTCGGACAATGGGCAGTTACAACTTTGTGTCCTGGTAACATGACATCTGCCAGAAATCGCTTGTATCTTTTAATTAATGTTCCGCGGAGGAGAGGAGTATCAAATTTCATGGGCCTCTAAAAAATCAAAAAGCCGGTCGTGATCACAATTCCAGATACAATCAGCAAAATGACGCAGTAGCCCATAATGTCGCGCAACTTCAGTCCCGCAATAGCCAAAACCGGCAGGGCCCAAAAGGGTTGAATCATATGGGTCCAGGCGTCGCCCCAAGCAACGGCCATACAGGCCTTGGGCAAGTCAGATCCCAGGGTTTTTGCAGCCTCAATAACAATAGGCGCTTCAATTACCCATAACCCACCGCCCGATGGAACGAACAAAGTCAAAAGTCCAGCCGTATAAAAGCTGATCAAGTCGAAGGTTGCGGGGGTAGAAATTTTGGCAAAATAGGTTGCCATAATACTCGCCAAACCAGATTGTTTTAAGATACCTGTGATGCTGGCATAAAATGGAAATTGTAAAATAATGGGCCCCACTTTTTGGGCGGCTTCATCAACGGCCCTTAAAAGAGATTTAATATTTCTGTGTAAGAATATGGCTAAGAATAACAAGACAAAGCACACGTAACTAAGTTCTAAAGAAAAAGCACCTGAACAAATTTTTATAAATAGATAGGTAAGACCTGTTCCGCCTGCCAGCAAACAAATCAACCGACTATGTTCCAAGCGTTCTGCGGGAGCGTGCGATTTTGCCTCTGGTTCATAAATAGGTTCTGGTTGCAGAGTATAGGTTTGAAGGGAAGCCTTTTCTACTTTGCTAATATACCATACAGTCAAAGGAATCAGGACAACTAGGGTGCCACACAGAAAAAGATTTAAGGGTGAGAAAAGCGTTTCCTGAATGGGAATTAACCGACCAATAAACTCTTCACTAAAATTACCTTTGGTTGCCACAATCAGGGGAATGGAAGCTGAAAACCCCCCATGAAACAAAAGGAATCCGCCGTAAGCACTGGCAACCATTAATCGGAAATTAGCTTTTGGAAGAACCCTAATAATTTCGCGACAGAGCAAACTAGCCACCACCAAACCAA